>NZ_JQKG01000051.1 GCF_000745915.1 Deinococcus misasensis DSM 22328 | reverse complement strand
GGATTCGGTGCGGTAAGTCATGATCAGCCTCCTGTAAATTCAACCGAAAGGTATTTTACCGCAGTTAAGGATGATGTGTGTCTCTGGACAGGGGGGCTTGCCAGCCGAGGGCCCAGAGCAGAAAAGAACAGCCGAGGGCCGAGGGCAAAAAAAGCTTTGGCGAAAGCTCTGAGAAGTACAGATCCCCTTGACCTGTTCAGCCACGTATTGCAGGATGCTCTCGGCTCTCGGCTCTCGGCTCTCGGCTCTCGGCTCTCGGCTCTCGGCTCTCGGCTCTCGGCTCTCGGCTCTCGGCTCTCGGCTCTCGGCAACCTCTACGCCAATCCCGCTATTCCCCCTCCCCTCAAACCGCGTTAGGGTAAAGCATGACGCTGCCCCAACGTGTGCTTTTGCTGGACAACCTGCTGATGTGGCTCGGATTTTTCATGATCATCCCCCTGATCACCGTACATTTTGTCAGTGGTCTGGGATGGGCAGCCGGAGCCATCGGTCTGGTGCTGGCCGTGAGGCAACTGGTGCAGCAGGGTTTTACCGTGGTGGGTGGCATGCTCGGGGACCGCTTTGGCCTGAAGCCCCTGATTTGCCTCGGGTTGTTGGTGCGTTCTCTGGGTTTTGCCAGCATGGCTTTTGCAGACACCATCCCCCTCCTGATGGCTTCAGCGGTTTTTGCTGCCCTTGGAGGTGCCCTGTTCGATGCCCCCAAATCTGCAGCCATCGTTCTCCTCACCCCTCCAGAACAGCGCCCGAGGTTTTATGCCCTGCAAGGGGTCACCAGCAATGTGGGAATGGCTCTGGGACCTTTGATCGGAACTTTGCTCATTCCTTACGGTTTTCAGGCGGTCAGTTTCATGGGTGCAGCCTGTTATGTGCTGTCTCTGGTGTTTTCCTTTCTGATGCTTCCCAGCATGAAAGTGACCGAGAAGAAGCCCAAGGGAAGCACTTTTCAGGGCCTGAAAATGGCTTTGCAAGACCGCCCGTTCATTCAATTTCAGACCATTCAGATGGGATTTTTCTTCCTGTGGGTGCAGGTGAATGTGGCCCTGATGCTGCACGCCACCCAGCATGGTGGAACCTCCCTGACAGCGTGGGTGTATGGGGTGTATGCCGGGTTCACCAGCGTCTTGCAGTACCCGATCATGAAATACGCCAGCAAAAAGTGGTCCTCTCAGACCTTGCTGGCTGCCGGGGTGGCCAGCATGGCTCTGGGGATGGGACTGATGGGCTTCACCCATGAACCGCTGACCATTTTGCTGTGCACAGCGGTGTTTGCTTTTGGCAACTTGCTGGCTGCACCCAGTCAGCAAACCCTGATTGCAGGACTGACCCCTCCAGAGCGGGCTGGAACCTACCTCGGGGTTGCTGCTTTTCCATTGGCCATCGGGGGATTTCTGGGCAATGCTTTAGGCGGGGCCATGTTTGATTTCGGGAAGGCCATCCATTTTGTGACCCTCCCGTGGGTGGTGTTCTTTGTGGTGGGCAGCATCACGGCGGTTTTGATTTACCAGTTCCGGGCCACGCAAGCCCAGAAAGAAGAACCTGCCGCTTCTACTGCCGTTTGAATGCCCGGACGCCTTTCAGCTCCTCGGGGCGTTCTTCTGCAAGGTCTTCCAGAAAGTTGGTGCTCTCTTTTGCGATCATCTCCTGCTGCTTCCAGTGGCCGTATTCCAGCCCGAGCAAACGGAGTTCTTCCAGCATTTTTCGAACGGCAGGAGACACGATTCCCGGCGCAGCATTTGACAGGGGCGTCCCTACCAGAGGCATGAACGTGTGCGAGTGCACCCTTGCCCCCATGCGGGTCAGTTTCAGCATGAATTCAAGGGTTTGCGCGATGTCCTCCTCGCTTTCGCCGGGCATGCCAAAAATGAAATCCACATTGGCCTGATAACCGTATTCCAGAAGGAGGCACACCGCTTCTTCCACTTCTCCGGTGCCGTGCCCCCGGTGCACTTCTTTCAGCATCCGGTCACTGCCGGATTGTGCACCAATGATGATGTTGTCGTTGGTGCAGTATTTTTTGACCAGAGACAGGGTCTGGTGGTTGACGGTCTCTGGACGCACCTCTGAGGGAAAAGACCCAAAAAACACGTGCTCCTTGCCAAAAATCCGGCTGACCCCTTTGAGGAGGTCTTCCAGCAAATCCAGATGCAAGGTTTGCCCATCCACACTGCCATAAGTGAATGCAGTGGGGGTCAGGAAACGCAAATCCCTGAATCCCGCATCTTTCCCTTGCTGTGCCCAGTGAAGGATGTTGTCCACCGAACGGTAGCGCATTTTTGCACCCATCAAAAAAGGCGTCTGGCAGAAGCTGCAGGCAAAAGCACACCCTCGACCAATTTCCAGAGGAGCAAACCGTCTGGACTTCACCGAAAAAGGCGGATGGTCGTTCAGGTCCACGGCAGGGGCGCGCCCGGTGAAACGGTATTTTTTCTGGCTGTCCAGAAAAGCAATCCCTTTGAGGTCTTCAAAACCCCTGTCCTGATAAATGCGTTCCAGCAGGTCAGGAAGGGTGCCCTCGGCTTCACCCAGAACCACCACATCCACCCCGAGTTGCACCGTCCCCAGAGGGTCACCGCTCGGGTGGGGACCGCCGGCAATGATCACCACATTGTCGATGCTCTGGTCTTGCAGGGCCTGACGGATGGCTTTCAGGGTGTATCCCATCGCAGCCACATTGGGGGTGTGGAACGAGAAGGCCACCACCAGACGCCGGTAGGCCTTTGCAAGCTGGATGATGTTTTGCAAAAGCTCCTCATGCCGGTCATCGTCCAGACGGTCTTTTTTGGCAGCCTTGCGAAAATGGATGTCGAGGTCCTCAAAACGCCCATCGGCCTCCAGAATGCCGGTCAGCACGGCAAGGCTGTAACGGTTGTAGCTGTATTCGACCATCAGGATGGCATGTTGGCCCTTCACGGGAACATTATAGTGGGATGGGGCTTCGCCCCGCCGAGGGCATAGGGCCGAGAGCCGAGGGCTAAAAAAGCAGAAGGCAGAAGGCAGAAGGCAGAAGGCAGAAGGGTACATGCTGAGGGCAAATGTAGGGGCGAGGCGTGCCTCGCCCGTGGTACAGAGGTTTAGGTTGAGGTCAAAAAAGACAGGACAGAAGGCAAAAGAAAGCTTTGGCTCAAGCAATGTAGGGCGAGGCATGCCTCGCCCCTACATTTTCCGATACGCAGAGCACGATGCTCTCGGCTCTCGGCTCTCGGCACCTGGGCGACGCATGCGTAGCCCCTACAAGGCTCTTGGCACCGCCTCCAACACAGACCCTCCAGAGTCTCCGTGCAACAATGAACAGGGAGGCCACAGATGAAACGTTTTTTTGCTTTATTCACAATGGTTTTGCTGGTGCAAACGGCACAGGGGCAGGTTTTGGATGCTTCAAAACAGATTGCCTCCAGTCAGGAATTTCAGATCAACAAGATGCTGTCCCAGCATCAAGAAAACTGGGGAAACAGTGTCCGGATCACCACCTCCAGAGAGCCCATGGCAGACCTCTGGAACGGCTGGCAACTTGGCAAATTCAAGAAGCA
This sequence comes from Deinococcus misasensis DSM 22328, assembly GCF_000745915.1. Classification (NCBI taxonomy): domain Bacteria; kingdom Thermotogati; phylum Deinococcota; class Deinococci; order Deinococcales; family Deinococcaceae; genus Deinococcus; species Deinococcus misasensis. The sequence continues at coordinate 23,356 of NZ_JQKG01000051.1, read as the reverse complement.
ATACGCTGTGCTGGTGAATTACCATCCCGGCTTGAAAACCGCCACCGTCAAATTGGGCAGCAAGCTGAAAGGGGACCCTCAGGGGTGGTCGAAAACCTTGAGTCAGGAATTCGGGCAGCAGCAGTTTTACAAAGGGGTCCAGAGCCTGCTCGGGCAAATCAAAAGCCGCAACCCCATCCCGGCCCCGCAGGACAATTACATCAATGATTACGCAGGTACATTGGACCCCTCCACCCGCAAAGTGATGGGGGAGAGGCTGGCTTTGCTGGAAAGACAGACGAAACTGGAAGGCACCGTGGTGGTGCTGCCTGCCCTGAAGAATTACACCTCTGGGAACATTGAAAATTACGCTTTGCAGATTTTCAACAGCTGGGGCATTGGAGATCCCAGCAAAAACGATGGTTTCATGCTGATGGTGTCCATGCAGGATCGCAAGATTCGCATTCAATTGGGCAAAGGTTATGGCACTTCCCTGAACAGTGCAACCCAAAGCATCATTCAAAACACCATCGTGCCTGCCTTCAAAACTGGGAAATACAACAGTGGCATTCAGGATGGGATGCTGGAACTTTCCACACTGATTCGCAGCCATCCGGTGCAAACGGGGTTTGCGGCACCCTCTGGTGCTCCTTCTCAGGTTCCTGCTCCATCCAGCTGGATTCAAAGGTTTCAGACGGGTTGGGACCTCTTCACCACCGATCCCGGTTTTGCATGGAACACGTTTGGCTGGTTTTTGTTGCTGCCCTTGCTGATTCCGGTCCTGATGACGGTGTTCTTTGTCGGATTTGTGGTGTTCCTGATTCGCAATGCCACAGGCCGTCCCAGTCCCTCCTCTGGCAGAAGCAGCCATCACCACAGGCACCGTTCTTCTTCCATCATCCATGACCTGCAACACCAGCACCATCGACATGACGACGATGAAGCCCGCCGCAACGCCTACATGGCAGGCGCAGCAGCGAGCACAGTCATCAACAGTTGGGATTCTTCCTCTTCGAGCAGTTCGGACAGCAGTTCGAGCAGCTCGGACAGTTTCTCTGGAGGCAGTTCGGACAGTTCCAGCGGGTCCAGCGGAGATTGGTGAAGGGAGCGGTCAGTCCTCAGCTGTCAGCGACAAAGCACTCGCACTTGCATGAAGATTTTTCAATCCAAAAGCAAAACCTGTTTTGCTTTTCTGATCAGATGTATTTGCCATCGAAAGCCGAAGCCATAGGGTCTTCTGTTCGCTGATGGCTGACCGCTGACCACTGACCGCTCTCACTTCATCTTGCAGACCGTGACCTGATAGGTCCCCGAGACATCCCCACGGTACAGATTGAGCTGCAAGGCTTCCAGTGTGCCGGGTCGGGGAAGTTGCATCTGGAACTCCCCGTTGTTGGGGATGCGCCAGGTGCGGCTGTGCTGGGTGTTCTGGCTGCCCACACTGAATTCCAGATTCATCTGGAAATCGGTGATTTTGAGGTCTGAAAATTTGATTTTGATGGCACTGTCGGTGGTGACCTGCACGTTTTCGGGAAGCTCAATTCTGAAGTTGCGACCCACGGCTCCTGCACCCTGCCAGAGCACTTCGTTGCTGCAACCCCCTCTGGCCAGAGCCACCATTCTGGACATGGCCCACAGGTTGCCCAGTTCGCCCATGTAAAAGTTGTTTTCCCACACGATCACTTTGGGTTTGTGCTGTTTGTAGCTGTCGGACATCAGGTAGGCTTCCATGCCACCAAATGAACCGCCCCCCTCTACGGCACCGTTCAGCACATCGGTTTGCAGCTCGTATTTCAGAACCTCTGGGAGGGTGTCGTCGGTGGTGTATTCGCGCCGGTGGCTGAAACTGGTGCCCACCAGCACCACATCCGGGTCCTCCTCGGCAAAGAGGTCGCCAGAGGATTTGGGGACAGCGGTGTAACTGGTGATCATTTCGTCTGGAAACTGGGTTTTGCAGATGTTGTTGGCCATGCGGGCATAACTGCCGTTGTTGGACAGGACTTTGCTTTCCAGGGTGTATTCGGTTTTCTTGAAGGTGCTGTAAGCAGGCAATTTTTTGATTTCTGCTGCGATCAATTCAGCAACATGCTTGGTGGCAGCGGTGGTCCAGTGGTGGTCGGTGGCCTGAAAGTATGGCCCTTTGGACGCCTCAAACTGCAATCCATCTTCCATCAGGTTGGGGGCGATGATCCCCAGTTCGGTGAACTGGTCGTGCAAATCGGCATAGTTGTAGCGGATGTTGTCGGCACTGAAGTAACGCTGCAGGTTGCTGGCGTCCAGATGCTTTTGGGACAACACCAATCTGGAGGGCACATCCACCATCACCAGTTGGATGCCTTCACGCTTGAACGCATCTTGTAAAGCCTGCATGGCAGCTTTGCTGTACCCCAGAGAAGAAACCCCTTCTGAGAAATCCCCCCGTCCAAACAGCCAGCCATTTTGCCCCTGATGGGCCAGCATCGCCCAGGTGTCTGAAGGGGCATAACTGGATTCGCGCAGGGCTTCAGGACACAAAGTCAGGTTTTGCTGGGCAAAGGCCCCACTTCCCAGCAAGACGGTGAGCACAGCAAGGGATTTGACGGCAGGCATGGATCCTCCACTCTGGAAAAACACAGTCCAGAAAACACTTGAGATGGTTGAAACACCTTCAGTATGCTTTGAAAGACCTTTGAAACATGAGAAAAGTCTGCTCTGGCACCTTGAAAAAGCCCTTTCAGGGGATTTTTTCTATACAAAGCCTGTAGAGTTCACAGCAGACAGCAAAATCAGAAGCATTTTGACCCTGCCCTCGGCTCTCGGCCCTTGGCCCTCGGCATGTATCATTCATGTAAATGGCACACTTTCTCTATGCAGCAAGCGTGCTACCTTATCAAATGATGATGTACGACCTGATCATAGTCGGCGCGGGGCCTGTGGGGCTTGCCGCTGCCATCGACGCCAAAAGAGCCGGACTGAACTACGCAGTCCTCGACAAGGGGTGTGTGGTCAATGCCATTTTTGACTACCCCACCTACATGACTTTTTTCACCACCTCTCCAGAGCTGGAAATCGGTGGGCACCCTTTCGTGACTGCCCGTGAAAAACCCGACCGCAAAGAGGCCCTGAACTACTACCGTCTGGTGGCCCAGCGTGAAAACCTCAACGTCTTGCAGTACCACGAAGTCACCTCCATCCATCCTGCACCTGCCGGGCACACTGTGCTGGTCAACAAAAAAGATGGCACTCAGGGGGTTTTTGAAACCCGCAAGGTGCTGGTGGCCACCGGTTACTACGACAACCCTCTGGCTCTGGGCATCCCCGGCGAGGACTCCGAAAACGTCACCCACTACTACACCGAAGCCCATCCCTTCTGGGGCCTGAAAGTCACCGTGATTGGGGCCGGAAACAGTGCTGCCGATGCCGCCTTGGACCTCTGGCGTGGTGGGGCCAAAGTGACGATGGTGGTTCGTGCCCCTCACCTGAAAAACACCATCAAGTACTGGGTCAAACCCGACCTCGAAAACCGCATCAAAGAGGGGTCCATCACCGCCCACTACAATTCCAGAGTTGTGGAAATTCTGGAAGACCGCGTGATTGTGGAAGGGGAGGAGGGCACCTGGGAACTGGAAACCGACTTCACCTTTGCCCTGACCGGTTACCGCCCCAATCTGGACCTGCTGCAAGGTGCCGGGGTGAGCCTCAACGAAGAACTGATGGCCGACCTGAACGAACACTACGAAAGCAACGTTCCGGGCCTGTTCATCTGTGGCAGCGCAGGTTTTGGCATCCACACCAACAAGGTGTTCATCGAAAACGGACGTTTCCATGCAGGCGTCGCCATGCAGGAAATCATCCGGCAGTTGCAAAGCGTTCCCCGCTGAAGCACAGTTCAAACCACATTCCAATCCAAGCAAAAGGCCAGAGCATTTCCTCTGGCTTTTTTCAAGTGTTGATCCGGTTCAGGCGGTGCGGGTGGAACGGAAGAACAGGAGGGCTCTGGAAAACAGGTTGCTGATGATCACCATCATGAAGAGTGCGATGGACATCTGAGGCACAAAATATCCGGGGAATTGCCATGCTCCCCATGTGCTGAACGCAATGAATCCACCATACAGAGGAACGGTCAGGTAAAACGCCACAGGAAACAGCAGGCCAAACGCGGTGGCACGCAAGAGCAGTTGTTGCACAGAAGTGTTTTTCCAGTAAAAAGCCCCCAGGAAGATGCATGTGCCGAGCATCAAAAGAATTTGCAGACTGGCATGCATTTCTCCTTTGGCAATGGTCAACAGTGTGCTGGACAGCAGAAACGCCAGCATCAGGTGGTCTCGATTTTGTGAAGCGAACTGGTAGAGGGGTCCATCTTTTCGGAAGATGTTTTTCAGGGAAATGTGCCAGCCCACAGCCATCAGGACCAGTGCCAGAGCGGCTTCTGGCACATCAAAAGAAAAGGGAATGGTCATGGGGGTGAGCACATCGATCAGGTGGGCCAGAGGAACGAATCCTGCTGCTCCAATCAGCAATGGTCTCCATGAGACGTTCAGCAAGCGGGCCAGCATCCCCATTCCAACCAAGACCAGCCATGCGATGGGGATGGAAAGCCATTCAGAAGGCCTCTGGACGGTGTGTTCCACCACACTGTATTTGCTGAAAACGTTTGTGTCCCACAGAGAAAAAAAGGCAGCAAAACCTGCCAGAGTCAAAGCCAATAAAACCTGCATGATGTTCACAAATGCTCCTTTCCAGCACAGGCCCAAAAGGCCTGAAACCACCCAAAACATGCGCTCCAGAGGAGACTCAATTTCTGACGCTTCGGCCTGTAAAGCTTTGATCCATTCGTTCATGACAGCCTCAATTGGAGTGTGCGAAGCAGGGGTTCCTGTTCCCTCAAAAACCGCTGTCCCAGTGCAGTGATGCGGTAGGCATGTCGGGCGGGTTTGTTGAGGTGTTCGCTGGGCTCCCAGCGGGATTCCAGATACCCCCGTTCAGAGAGGCGAATCAGGATGGGATACAGGGATCCCGATTTGATTCCGGTGCTTTTGCTGATCGGGTAACCGTGGTGCCAGAGGTCAGGCTCTGCTGCAAGCGCATGCAGCACCCGGAGGGTGGTTTCGGAGGTGTCACTTGCTCGGGGCATGACTTACTCTACATATGTAGAGTAAGAATGTCAATCCAATGTCTACGAAAAAACAGCACCTTCCATTTCTGAAGGTGCTGCCTGAAAACGGTGTTGGCTGGATCAGCGTTTTTTCTTGTTTCCAGAGCGCTTGAAAGTCACAGTTTCCAGAATGAAATCCACCCGCTCGGTTTCCCAGCCCCGACGGGTCCAGCCCTGAATGTGCTGGTATTTGGGCAGGGACCAGAAAGGCCGCAGAGACCGGGCAGCAAAAGGCAATTTGAAGCCCAGCAACCCCTCGATCTGCTCAAAGCTGAGCTTGCAAGTCGCTTCCTGCTGCTGGGCCAGAAATTCCCCAATGGCCGAATAATCTGCAGAACCTTTGCTCACAGGTCACCTGACTGTCCAGACCGTTCGAAAATTCAAATGCCCAGCTTCTGGTTCAGCAAATCCCGCACGATCTCGGGTTTGGCTTTGCCGCCCATCTCTTTCATGATCGGACCGAAGAGGGCGTTCACGGCCTTGGCGTTGCCTGCCTGCACTTTTGCCACCACATCTGGATTGAGGTCCAGAATTTTCTGGATGGCGGCCTCGATGGCGCTGGTGTCGGTGACCACAGCCAGACCGCGCTCTTTGACCAGAGCCTCTGGGTCTGCCCCTTCCATGACCTCTGGAAGGAGTTCCTTGGCCATTTTTCCGCTGATGGTGCCTGCATCAATCAGGTTCACCAGTTTGACCAGCAAGGTGGGGGTCAGTCTGGATTCGCTGATGTCGATGATGCGTGCCGCCAGCCACCCGGCCACATCGGTGAGCAGCCAGTTGACCAGTTTTTGCGCTTCGCCAGCGTAACCTTTGAGGGCTTCATCCAGAAAACGGCTGAGGGTCACGCTCTCCGAGATCACGCGGGCATCGGACTCTTTGATGGAGAGGCCCACATAACGCTGGAATTTCTGAGCAGGCACCTCGGGCATTTTGGCGCGGACTTCCTCGATCCACTCCTGGGTGATGTTGAGGGGGGGGAGGTCCGGCTCGGGGAAGTAACGGTAATCGGCTTCCCCTTCTTTGGTGCGCATCACGAAGGTTTTCTGGCCCCCATCGTCCCAGCCCATGGTGTCCTGAGAAATGCTGCCCCCGTTGGCCAGAATGCGGGTCTGGCGCTCGATTTCGTATTCCAGAGCACGCTGCACGCTTTTGAAGGAGTTGAGGTTTTTGACCTCCACTTTGGTGCCCAGAGGCTCACCGGGACGGCGCACCGACACGTTCACATCGCAGCGCATTTTGCCTTCCTCAGGGTTGGCATCGCTGACCCCGAGGGCCTGTGCAATCGAACGGATGGTGTTCAGAAAATCGCGGGCCTGCTCGGGGCTTTTGATCTCAGGTTCGGTGACCATCTCGATCAGGGCCATGCCTGCACGGTTCAAGTCCAGCAAGCTGTAATTGGCATAGGTGGGGTGCATCAGTTTTCCGGCATCGTCTTCGAGGTGTGCCCGGGTGATGCCGATGCGCTCTCCGTTGACCTCCACCCAGCCTTTTCTGGCGATGGGACGGTCGTACTGGGAAATCTGGTAATTTTTGGGCGCATCTGGATAAAAGTAATTCTTGCGGTGGAACTGGGTGAACCCCTCCACATCACAATTCAGGGCCAGACCGAACATGATGGCCTTCTCGACGGCTTCCCTGTTCAGGGTGGGCAGGGTTCCGGGCAGACCCAGGGTCAGGGGGTCCGTAAAGGTGTTGGGACCCTCGCCAAAATACTCTCCACTGCAAGCACTGAAAATCTTGCTTCTGGTTTTCAGGTGCAGGTGCACTTCCAGACCGATGACCGCTTCAAACATGATTAGCAGTATAGGGCACAGCAGCGAACAGAGGCACCTGCTTCCCTAGAGTGGATGCCCGGTTCGCCAGAGGGACATTTGCAGCACACCAGAGGATTAAAATGAAAACACCCACAGATCCCTGCAGAAAGCCTTCTCTGCCCTGTCTTTTCTGCGCCTTCTCTGGCTTCACCTGAAAAGGAGGCAGCCGCATGACACGCATTCTGGTTCCCACAGATTTCTCTGCCAGTGCCCACCGCGCCCTGAAATTGGCCCGTCAAATGGTGCCGGGTGCCCACATCAAAGTGATCCATGTTTTTGATGCGAGCGCCGCTTTCTCTCCTTACGTGGACGCTCTGGCCCCTGCATACATGCTCGAAGAAACCCAGGACCGCATCCGTGACGCCGCCATGGAAAACCTCAAAAACGTTCAGGAAGAAGGGGAAGAAATCCTCTTCGTGATGGGACGCCCAGCCGATGAAGTGCTCAAAGCCGCCAGAGATTTCGGGGCCGACTACATCTTCATGGGCACCCATGGTCGCAAAGGACTCAGCCATTTCTTCTTTGGCAGCGTTGCCGAAGCCGTGGTTCGCGCATCGCCCATCCCAGTGATGATTGTTCGTGACCCTGAATGAAACCCCAGCAGCAGACCTCCCAGAGTGCCTGAACAGCAAGACCAACACGTTTGCAACGGGATCACCCATCCTTCTGGAAAGCGGGGAATCGGCCCCGCTTTCGCTTTTGTTTGTGGCTGCAACGGTGTGGCCTCTGGTTTTGACGCTGCTGCAAGAACAGGGTATAATTCACACCCGAAAGCGCCCGTAGCTCAGACGGATAGAGCGAGGCACTCCTAAGGCTTAGGTCACAGGTTCGACTCCTGTCGGGCGCACCAGAGCACTTCCCAGTGAACACTCACTGGGATTTTTTTGTCTGGCTTTTTGATGACGTGCCTGATTCACTCCCAAGCTGGGTTTTGAGGGTCACAGGTTTGACTCCTGTCGGGCGCACCAGAGCACTTCCCAGTGAATCTTCACTGGGATTTTTTTTGAAGTTTACAGTTCACAGTAAACAGCAGACAGCAAGCCAAAGCCTTCCAAGTCTCGCTGTGAACTACAAACTCCATTAAGGCTTCATGACCATTTTGCCTTTTGGCCCCGTCAGTGTGGCTGTGTTTCCCCTGACCCCTCTGGCAGAAATGGTGTAGGTGTTTCCAGAGGCTTTGATCTGGCAAGCTGCAACCTCAGAGGGCATCTTCTGGTTGTTGATGATTTTGTTGCAGGCACCCAGCACATCCCTCAGTTTCCTGCCAGATGAGAGCTGCAATTCCAGATTGAACTGGGTTTGCCGCACGTAATTCTGCAAGTACACATCCTGCACGAATTGATAGGTCTGGCGCACCAGATCCACATCGATGCCAGAGTTCTTTTTGCGGATCCCTTCACTGGTGAGGGTGTGTTTTTCTCCGGTTTTGCTGACCGAAGTGACCTGAAAACCTGCAGGACCCATGCGCAGTTCACAGCTTTTGAGTTCCACAGGGACCTTCTGGTTTCCCGGCAGTTTCTGACAGGCCAGAGGGAACGACAGGGTTTTCCCGGTTGCTGCAAGGTCTTCGGCCATGACCAGAGAGGTGACCGTGTACTGTTTCCACATGTCGGAGGCCAGAGCAGGGCCTGACAGCAGTCCGACCAGACCCAAAACCTTCAAGGATGCAGGGTGTGCCATTTTTGCAAAATCTCCTCGATGCGGGCTCTGGAGAGGCCTTCTTTGAAGGCTTCATCGGGTTGGGTTTTCGCCCATTGCAGGATGTCAGCAATCACTTCTGGCAATGGGGAGGAGGTCATGCCGTACTGCTTGGCCTTGTGGTCACTGATGCTCAACATTCCTGCATATTCAGGTTGCTCTGGAAGCCAGATGGGCAAGTCCACCCACGGACGCACACCTTCAGTCAGCAGGAATTCGCTGTCCACCCAGGTGAGTTGGGTGTCTGTTCCAGCCTGTTTGACCATTTCACGAAGCACCTCGCCCCACAACTCTGGCTCACGTGCTCCATTGAAGGTACCGTAAATGCGGTTTTCCAGCGCATGAACTGCAAAATCGGCCAGATCACGGGCATACACGATTTGCACTCTGGAGACAGGCTTGTCTGGAGCGATCAGCTCTCCGCCCTCCAGAATCCGTTTGGCCCAGAAGGGAAACCGGAACGTGAGGTCTCTGGCCCCCACCACCAGGCCGGGCCGGATCACGGTGTGCTTCTCACCCCACAGGGCTGCCAGAGTGCGCTCACAGAGCACTTTCAGGCCACCATAGGTTTCACCAGTCACCTCTTCGGTTTCTGGATTTTCCAGTTCGATCAGCTTGCTGTCTTCAGAAAGGGGGATGGCAGCATCAGACGCATACACAGACACCGTTGAAATGAACATGTAATGCTCAACTTGACCTTTCAACACCTCAACGATTTGACGCACCTGACGGGGAACGTAAGCATTCACATCCACCACCGCATCCCATGTGCGTCCCTGTAAAGCCGCAAGATCTGTGTTGCGGTCTCCGACCAGTTGCTCCACCTCGGGGGGCAAATCGGTGTTGCTGCGCCCCCGATTGAACACACTCACCTGATGGCCTTTTTTCAGCAGGCTGTGCACGATGTACCAGCCTACAAACCGACTCCCACCCAGCACCAGAACGTTCATAAGGTCTCCTTTGCAGTCAAACGGGAATGAGGATGGATTCAGTTTAAGGGGGAAAGCTGAGAAGAAGGCAGAAGGCTTTGATTTGCCGAAGGCTGAGGGCCAAGGGCCGAGGGCTCGAAAACAGCTTTTGCTGAAGCTTTTGGATTGACAGATTCCCTTGATCCGTTCTGATAGGCATAGCATCATGCTCTCGGCTCTCGGCTCTCGGCTCTCGGCTCTCGGCTCTCGGCATAGACGATGGCCGCCAAGCCCTTACAACGCCCCCATTCCCCATTTGCTTAGATATAACCCCTTTTTGTAACCCGCAACACGCTAGGCTGATGGTACTGTCTTGCCTCCCATTCAGGGAGAAACTTAAGGGCCACCTGTGGCTTTCAGCAAAGGAACACACATGTCCGGACTTCTTGAAAAATACCGCCAGTACCTGCCTGTCAATGAGAACACCCCCCTCCTGAGCCTCCACGAGGGCAACACCCCCCTGATTCATGCCACCCACCTCTCCAAGCGTCTGGGTGTGGAACTGTACCTCAAATATGAAGGCCTGAACCCCACTGGATCTTTCAAAGACCGTGGCATGGTGATGGCCGTCGCCAAGGCTCTGGAATCCGGCTCCAAAAGCATCATTTGTGCTTCCACGGGCAACACCTCTGCTGCTGCTGCTGCTTACGCCACCCGCAGTGGCCTGCGTTGCATTGTGCTGATTCCCAACGGCAACATTGCACTGGGCAAACTGGCACAGGCCATGGTTTATGGTGCAGAAATCATTGCCATTGAAGGCAACTTCGACGAAGCTCTGGATCTGGTCCGTGAAATCAGTGCCACCGAGCCGATCACCTTGGTGAACTCCGTGAACCCTTTCCGTCTGGAAGGCCAGAAAACCGCCGCTTTCGAAGTGGTGGATGTGCTCGGAGATGCCCCTGATGTGCTGGCCATTCCTGTGGGCAACGCAGGAAACATCTCTGCGTACTGGAAAGGCTTTAAAGAGTACAAAGAAGCTGGAAAAAACCAGAGCCTGCCCCGCATGTTCGGCTTTCAGGCTGCAGGTGCGGCTCCTCTGGTGTTGGGCCACAGGGTGGAAAACCCCGAGACCCTCGCCACTGCCATTCGCATTGGAAATCCTGCTTCTGCCCACTTCGCAAAAGCTGCCGTGCAGGAATCCAACGGCCTCTTTGACAGCGTGACCGACGAGGAGATTCTGGAGGCTTACCGTCAGGTGGCTCTGGAGGGTGTGTTCTGTGAGCCTGCCAGTTCAGCCAGTGTGGCCGGAATCCTCAAGCTGGAAAGCCAGGGCCGTCTGGAAGAACTCAAAGGCAAACGCATCGTGTGCGTCCTGACCGGAAACGGTCTCAAGGACCCCAACACCGCCATCAAAGCCGTGGATGCCCAGCCTGTGGTGGTCAAGGCCGATCTGGAAAGCGTCATGGCCGTGATCAAAAAAGCCTGACCATGGAAAGCCATGTGCTGCCCCACCAGAGGAACCCCATGAACACCGGCACCACCATTGAAGTGAAAGCCCCGGCCAGTAGTGCCAATCTGGGCCCCGGTTTCGATTGCGTGGGCATCAGTTTTGCCCTGTACACCACCGTGCGTGTGAAGGTGCAGGAGGTCCTTGAAATCGTGCCCATCGGCAAGGATCTGGAAGGCACCCCCAGAGATGAAACCAACATCGTGTATCAGGCGATGCTGGCTCTGGCGCAGGAAGCCGGTCAGGTTTTGCCTCCTGTGCGTCTGGAAATCGAGAGTGGCATTCCACTGGCACGGGGTCTGGGCAGCAGTGCTGCTGCTCTGGTGGCCGGAATGGTCGCAGCCAACGAGCTTCTGGGCAAGCCCCTCAACACCCAGCAGCTTTTTGATCTGGCCAGCCGTCTGGAAGGACACCCGGACAATGCCGGGGCTTCTCTGGTGGGTGGGGCTGTGGTCGCCACTTTTGACGGTCAAACCTCGAAATACCTGCAATTTCAGCTTCCCCAGCATTTGCGGGCCCTCTTGGTGGTGCCCCAGTATGCTCTGGAAACCTCCAAAGCCAGAGGGGTGCTGCCAGAAACGTACTCACGCAGTGACATGGTGTTCCAACTGTCCCATGCTGCTTTGCTGGCCGCAGGTCTGGCCAGTGGCAACCTGACGGTCTTCAAGGAAGCCATGCGAGACCGGCTCCATCAGCCTTACCGTGCTGCTCTGGTGCCCGGTTTGCTGGAACTTCTGGAAGGCGCTCCAGGGCATGGTGCCCTTGGTGCAGCCCTGAGTGGGGCAGGTCCCAGTGTGCTGTGTTTCTACGAAGAAAACACCGATCTGTCGGGCCTCAAAAACTTCCTGACCGGTGTGCTGGAGCAGCATGGGGTTACGGCCCTGCTGGAAGAGTTGCCTCTGGACAACCGAGGCGTGTTGATCCAGACCCTCTGAACACCTCGCCCATTTCAGGCAGAAAGGACCCCCTTTCTGCTTTTTTTGTGCTGGAGGAGCGATCAGCCATCAGCGGTCAGCGGTCAGCACAAAGATCACCATGCAGCTTTGGCTTTTGGGAACAGAAAACACATGCAGTAAGTCAGAATGGTGTTCTAGAAAGCTTTTTATCTGGATGCACATGTAAACATTTTTTTCGCTGATGGCTGACGGCTGATGGCTGATCGCTTTCCCGACCTTCACCGGCCGGGCAGCGCTGCTGCACTTCCCTTTAACAACCGTCATTTTGCACTACACAAATCGTGGTATTCGGCTATACTGTTACCCGTATGCGTCAAATCGTTGTTGGCACACGCGGCAGCGCACTCGCTCTCGCTCAGACGCGCCAGATCGTAGCCCGCCTCAAAGAAGAATGGCCCGAAATTGAATTTCGGATTCAGACCATCACCACCCGCGGAGACAAGGTACAAGGCGCACTCAAAGGCGACAAAGGGTTCTTCACCAAAGAAATCGAAGAAGCCCTGCTGGCAAATCGCATCGACATTGCCGTGCACAGCCTCAAAGACCTCCCCACCGAGAACCCCGAGGGACTGGACATTGCCAGCATCCCCCGTCGTGTAGATGCCCGAGACGCCCTGGTTGGTCGTCCCGGCATGAAATCCCTGAAAGACCTGCCGCAAGGCGCAGTGGTGGGCACCAGCAGCACCCGCCGCAAAGCCCTGCTGAAAGCCTTCCGTCCCGACCTCGAACTCCGCGACTTGCGTGGCAACGTGGACACCCGCCTCGCTGCTCTGGGCCGGGGTGAATACGACGCCATTGTGCTGGCCGCTGCAGGCCTGATCCGCATGGACCTCAGAAACCGCATCGATGAGTTTCTGGATGTCTCCATCATGCTGCCTGCCCCCGGACAGGGTGCTCTGGCCCTGCAAACCCGTGCAGACGATGATCTGGTCATCGAAACCGCCTACTCCATCAACGACGCCGACACCGATGACCGCATCACCGCCGAACGTGCCTTCCTGCACGCCATTGGAATGGGATGCATGGCTCCGGTGGGTGCTCTGGCCACCATCGAAAAAGGCATCCTGAAACTCGAAGGCGCCATTGCCGCCCCAGACGGCAGCACCGTGATTCGCGCCTCCATCGAAGGTGACCCCGAGGAATGCGAAGCCCTTGGCGAAGAACTTGCTGAAGACATGCTCCAGCAAGGGGCCAAAGACCTTGTGAAGTAAAACTTTCAAAGCAATGCTGGCACCTCCGTTTGGGGGTGCTTTTTTATTGCTGCAGTGTAGAAACTCTGGATGTGGCTGAGTTTTGCCCTCGGCTCTCGGCCCTATGCCCTCGGCTCCTATCGGGACACCTGTCTAGGGCACCCGAGGGGCATATGTTAAGATCTTAGAGGTTTGGCCCCGATAGACAGATTTGTCCTCTGGGCCTGTAGAGCACGTTAAAATCTTGCTTTAGGAGGCAACAATGCTCGTTACTGGTTCTGACATTCTGGTTCCCGCCCGCGCAGGCAAATACGGGGTGGGTGCGTTCAACACCAACGACCTGGAAATCACCCAGGCTATCATCCACACCGCCGAAAGACTCCGCAGCCCTGTGATCGTGCAGATCTCCGAGGGTGCCCTCAAGTACGGTGGCAAAGACCTCGTCAATGTGGTGATTGACCTCGCCACCCGTGCCACCGTGCCTGTTGCCTTGCACCTCGACCACGGCTCCAGCTACGAGAGTGCCCTGAAGGCCATCAGCCTGGGCTTCTCCAGCGTGATGATTGACGCCAGCCACCACGGCTTTGAAGAGAACGCCCACGAAACCCGCCGTGTGGTGGAAGCTGCCCACGCCATGGGTGTCACCGTAGAGGCCGAAATTGGCCGTCTGGGCGGCATCGAGGAGCACATCGTGGTGAGCGAGGAAGACGCCTTCCTGACCAACCCCGAGGAAGCCCAGAAGTTCGTGGAAGCCACGGGCGTGGACTACCTCGCCATTGCCATCGGCACCTCCCACGGCGCTTACAAAGGCAAAGGCCGTCCCTTCATTGACCATGCCCGCATCCAGAAGTGCGCCGAGCTGCTCAGCATTCCTCTGGTGGCCCACGGCTCCAGCGGCGTGCCTGCTTACATCGTCGAGCGTCTGCGTGCAGCAGGCGGCGTGATTGGTGACGCTTTCGGCATCGCCGACGAAGACCTCCAGCAAGCCACCCAGCACGGCATTGCCAAAGTCAACGTGGACACCGACCTGCGTCTGGCCTTCACTGTGGGCGTCCGTGAAGCCCTCGCCAAGAATCCCAAAGAGTTCGATCCCCGCAAGATCCTCGGCCCAGCCCGCGATCTGATGGGCGAACTTGTGGAGCACAAGATGCGTGTGCTCGGGTCTGTCGGCAAAGCTTAAGCTTCAAAATTACGCTTCAATGTCCCTGCAAATGCAGGGACTTTTTCATGGAATGTGGAAGTGTTTGGACATCCATTTTTGGGTACAAAAATTTCCTAAACTGTGGTCATGACCTCATGGCGTGAACTTGAAGCCTCGATTCCGTTTGACCAACTGCCAGCGTTTTACCAGAAGTTTTTGCTCTGGAGGGGCCTCAACCCAGAGAACATGAATCTCAGGCGCACCCAGCAGAGGGTGTATGCAGAACTGAACCAGATGGTCCTGGAAGGCAAAGCCACAAAAGAGGGAGAAGATTATCTGTTCTCTGGGCCCCTGCCGGTGTTTTGAGAATCAGAGGTCAGTTCTGAGGGCTACAGGATGGGTGCTGGCAAAAGATGCATGGTTTGTGTCCGGTGCTGTAAAATTCAGAATCAAGACAGTCTCTGGCACCCTGTAAAAGGGTGTTGTTTTCATGGGAGTTGAACTGTGGATCTTTTGGCTGAAGTGGCACGACTCAAGGAAAAGGCTTTTGAAATTGCTGAGTTTGCTCCAGAGAGTGACATTCAGATTTGTGAATTCATGGGTGAATTTGCCACTGGAGTTGCATTCTATCAAACCCTGAGCAAGCCTTCTCCTGAAGATGATCGTTGGGTAGGATTGTGTTATATCGTTTTGGGTGAACAAGAACGTGCGATTGAATATTTGATGCGTTCAGTAGAACGTGGGTGCATCGCGGCAAAAATAGAATTGGCGCGACTTTACTCATATTCACGAGTGTCTGATGCTAAAAATGAAATATATTCTATAGACATCGATAAGCTAAGAGAATATGATTTGGCGTTATACTATAGAGCCCTTTCAGTGATAAAATTACAAGCTGGCGATGAGATTCCTTTAAGTGACTGTGAAAAATCTTGGAGAATAATACAGCCATGCCAAGAATTCAAATTTGTTGCTCCTAGAATTCTAGTCATACTATCTTATTTGTATCAAATTTTCAAAAAGAAGGAAATGGCAGAGTATTGTCTCGAAAGAGCTGAAGAGATTTGTGTGACAAGTAATAATTGGAATATTAAAATGAGTCGAGCGGATTTGATGTATGATTTAAATAAATTTAATGAGTGCGAAAAGCTATGTTTGGAAGTTTATGATGGAGAAAATGACAAATTGAAAGCTGCCTCTCTTAACTTAATCGGAAGGGTTAGATTGTCTTTGCATGATTTAGAGGGAGCTCTTAAATATTTTACAAGTGCTGCGAATGAAGCAATGAAGTATAAGGCCTTTCATAATTATTTCGTGTCACACTCATATCTGGTTATAATTTATAAAAGAATGCTCAGGCCGGTAGACTCGGTTAAATCACTAAGTGAAATGAAAAGATATGCAGACAGTGAAGCTTTAAGGTGGAAAGTCTCTCTGAGAGAATTAATTATAAAAGAAGAATTAAATCAAAGTGATATGGAAGTAATGAAAAATATGCTAGAATTTAGAACTAAAACCGGAAGTGTAAGTGAAATACTCAGAGTTATGCTATATAGTATAGAGTTCATGTTTAAACTGAATATATTAAATAAGATAGATGTCGAAATAGAAAAAATGATAAACTATTGTGCTGATAATAATGCCTTCGGTGAGTGTTCTGAAGAATGGTTATTTTTAGAGAATTTAAATAATTATTTGATCAGATCATACAATGCCCCCTTTCCTAACCAACCTGTCAAACTCATAAAAATCACAACGATAGATTCAGAATCTATTAAAATGAATGACGATATCATTAAGATCCCGCTTAAGAAGACTTTTGAATTGATTGTATTTATGCTTATTAATGGAGAAGTTGATCTGAATAATATAGTTTCGAATGTTTTTGGTGAACAAGATAAAGAAAGAGCTAAAAATAACTTTCATCAGATTAGACACGTTATGGATAGAAAATTAAAAATATTTAGAATATTACATAAAAAAAGTAGTGGATTTTATAAAATCGAAACTGAATTTCCCGTAAAAATAGATATTCTGGATTATATTAACTCAAATACAAAAATTGAAGGCATTTTTATGCCTTCAAGTGAAAGTGAGTGGGTGAGTAATATAAATCTAAGGTATGGCTATTGAATCATCCACGATCCAATGGACCTTGAGTACCATCCCTAAGAGCTTTGTAATCGTCAGTTCCTCCGTCTGTACAGCGAAGGGTACACTCACTGACAATTCCACCTGTAGCATAGGTGGGCGCAAGGCTCAACAACATCAAAATGACGAACAGGCGTTTTCTCATCTCATCTCCCCGAGTCTCTCCATAAAACCCAGAGGGGAAATTCTCCCCTCTGGAGTGCAGCCTCCGGAAATTCAATGCCCTTCCACTGCCGAAACATACAAAACAACTTAAACCGATACAGGTGAATTCAATAAAGGGGTGTGCTGGTGGCCAGAGAAACGTTCTGGTGATCTTCAGGGAGTGTGCCTGAAATGAAACGTCAAGCCGATACGTGAACATGGATACGTGAGAAACATTCGTGTGAGTGGGTGTTTCTTCTGCTTCCCAGCACGCATGTAAGATAGCAGATGGGCACTTATAAAACGCTTATAAGTGCCCACTGTTCTGGAAAGATGTCTCTACAAGCTGAATAAAACCGTCTGGTACGCCTTCTCAAAAAAACCTCATCCGGGGGAGAATCGGATGAGGGCAGAGAAAGAAAGCTCTTGGTCTGTATGAAAAGTGTAACGGAGGGTGGCTCGGGGCACCATAGGAGGTTTCCCTGACTTTCATTACCGGAGAAACACCACCGTTCCTGAAGGCAAAAGTTTGCCCACCACCCGGCCAATCGGTCTGGCCCCCTCCAGAGGAATGAAGGGGCGGTGCTCTGGATTCAGGCTGATCAGGCAGTCTCCGAGTTCTGCGGTCCAGCCCAGTTTCTTGATGCAAGGTCCCACGCTTGGAATGTCCCAGAGGTAGATGTGGCCTGCTCGGGCGTTCAGGTCGGAGGTGTCTGCAACCAGAGTGTCCCCATCCTGAATGCCGGTTTCGGTGCCGTTGTCCATGCTGTTGCCCTGCACGGTGAAATACACGTAATGGGGGCGGTAATGGTCGGGCAGAACCCCGGTGGTGCCGATTTGTTCCAGAGGGGTGTCGTCCAGAGGTTCACTTGCCCGTGCAAATGCGTACAGGGGCACAAGGATTTTGCGCTGAACAGAATGCTGGGGCAGGGCGTTTCTTGAGAATCGGTGCATGGTCGTCTCCTGTGGGGTCAGTGCCGTTCGATGCTGCTGAGCACATACCGTTTTCCCAGCACGGAAACGGCTTCAGCAGGAAGGAAACGGTTTTGAGGGGTCACAAAAACACCGATGATGCCCTCTCTCGAGCGGCTTTCTTGATAGGCACAGATGATGGGGTGGTCTTGGTCAAGGATCAGGTAGGCATGGTCGGGTTCGAGGTGCTGGTCGAGGGTGTCGATGTGGTGCATTTTGCCTCCAAGGGTCGGACTGCCCCCCTCAAAGAACACCTTGAGGCCGGGTCGGAGGTCACGAAGCCAGACCGGAGCCAGGATGTCTTTGAAAGGAACCATCTGGTCCAGAGGCTTGCTGGCTTCCGAAAGGGGGTAAAGGGGCAGGCTTTGCACCGGAGCAGGGGAGAGGCGGCCTTGTGGGGTCTCAATGCCGAGGTCCAGTCGGGTGGCTTGCTGAAGGTCATAGAGGGTCCAACTGAGGGCTCTGGACAGGGCGATCAGGCGGGCCACCGAAAGGTCGGTCAGGTGGATGACCCCGTTTTCCAGAGCGGAAACGGTGCGCTGGGCCAGTTGCTCTCCGCACTTGCGGGCCACCTCTTCCTGAGACAGGCCAAGCTGGCTGCGGCGTTTTTTCAAGGCTTCTGCCCAGCGGGGGATGTCTCTGGCAGCTTGTGCTTTTGGGGGCATGGTAGACCTCTTCAGTATTGCAATGCTAAAAGATGCTGGGGGTTTTTGTCATCAGGGAAATGACGGATCTTGTCATATAGCATTATAATGCTAAAATAGATTATGTAAATAACGGAATGTTTGCCCCAAAAGCCAAATTCAACAGAACTTCAGCAACCTGTGGCTGAAGAGGAGGCCTGATGCTGCAATTTGAAATGGTTTACCTGTGGATTCTGGGTCCTGTGCACCCCACCCAACCTGCCCTGCTGATCCTGATGGGGCTGGACCTGCTCACAAGGCAGATTGTGCGGCAGATCAAACCCTCTGGCCGCCCAGAGAAATTTTCACGCAGCCTGCTGAAAAAAAGCCTGCTGGTCCTGATGGTGATTGCCGCCCACCAGATCGATCTGGTGCTTGGACAGAGCCAGAACTTGCGAAATGCCGTCACCTATGTGCTGCTGGGCAATGAACTGCTGTCTCTGGTGGAACAAATGGCAAGAGCAGGAGTCCCCATCCCCCGTCCCCTCACCAGAGCCATTGAAGCCCTGAAAGGCGAAGCCGACCCCGAGAGGTCCACAGAAAAAACCCGGACCTGAGGGTTCAAGTCCGGGCATTTTGCGGTCTGCCCTGTGGGACGGTGTGTTTCAGAGCAACAGGGTCAAGATTGCAAGGTGGTGGGCTGTTTCGGGGAACGACGCATGCGGGTGTCGAGGGATTGCAAGTGATCGAAAACAGCCTCAGGATCCATCTGGGCAAGGGAGGCGATGGCAGCTTGACGTTGACGCTCTTCGTCCGATTCAGAACGCAATGCTTCACGCTGATCCGCCAGGACTTCTGGTGTGGTTGGTTTGGCTTTCATGCTGTCCTCCTTTTCAGGCTGCGGACCATTGGACGAGGAACAGGGGACAGTGCTTGAGAAGGGGCCTCACCCTCAGATCTGAGTTACCTTCATTCTAAGAAAACTTCCTGACAGGATTATTGCAGTTGTTAAAACAAATTTTAATCATCTGAGACGGAGAATTTTTGTTAAAAAGCTTTTATGTTTCTCTGGCTTTTCAAAATGTTGATGTGCCACACGCAAAAACAACATGAAGAACATGAGTTGACGGGGTACAAACGTCCTGCACCCCAAAATCCCCACTCTGGAGGTGAACCGACAGGGAGTTTTGCCCTGTAAGAAAGTTGTATGATGCCTATACACAGTCATTTTGATTCATCGGCAGTCAACCCGTAGACCAGTATTTCTGAGACGCCTGTCCGGTTCATTTTCATAGACTTCTGTCAGCACCTGTGAACAGCATGCTGGAGGGCGCTCATTTCCCGAGGAGGCGGTTTATGCGCTTTAACGTATCGGTGGTGGGGCACAGCGGGGTCGGTAAAACCAGTCTGGTGGAGGCCATGCTTTTCCGGGCTGGGCAACTCAAACGTCTGGGATCGGTGATGCAGAAAAACACAGCCTCAGACCACACGCAACTGGAACAGGAGCACCAGATGAGCATTTTCACATCGGTGCTCCCTTTCAATTGGCATGAAAGTCAGGTGACCTTGCTGGACACCCCCGGTTTTTCAGACTTCGTGGGTGAAATCCGTGGGGCACTGCGCAGCGCAGACAACACCCTCGTGGTGGTCAGTGCTGTCTCTGGCGTCGAGGTGGGCACCGAAAGGGTGTGGAAAACCGCCGACGAATTCGGCATGCCGCGCATCATCGCCGTCAACAAGATGGACCGGGATCGCGCGGATTTTTTTGAGGTGCTGGCCGGACTGGAATCTTCGATTTCTGGTCCAGTGGTGGCCACCCACCTGCCCATCGGCAAAGAAAAAGACTTCTCTGGGGTGATTGACCTCCTTGCCCGCAAAGCCTACGTGAACAACCAGATTGTGGACATCCCCGAGGGCCACGAAGAACGGGTGCAGCAGTACCGGGCCAAACTGATTGAACGCATCGTGGAAACCGATGAAGAACTCATTGAGCGCTACCTTGCAGACGAAGAAGTCACCTTGCAAGAACTGAACCGTGCCCTCCTCGTGGCCTTCAAAACCGGACAGATTGACCCGGTGGTGCCGGTTTCTGCCACCACCCTGGTGGGCGTGGAAGCCCTGCTGGACCTGCTGGTGACCATTGAGCGTGAACCCACCGAGCGGCCGCCTTTTGTGGCTGTCGATGGACAGACCCGGCCCCCCACCCGAGACGCCCCTTTCAGTGCACGGGTGTTCCGCTCTTCCACCGATCCTTTCCTCGGGAAGGTGGCCTATGTGCGGGTGTGGTCCGGCACCATCAAACCCGGACAACCCATTTACAACAGTTCCCGAGGGGTCACGGTCACTCCAGCCCACCTGTACGTGCTGAACGGCAAAGACCTGCAGGAGGTGCCCGAATTGACCGCAGGCATGATCGGTGCCCTCACCAAAATCACCGAAGTCAAAACCGGAGAAACCCTGTGTGACCCTGCAAATGTGATCGATTACGGCCCTCTGCACCTGCCAGATCCCACCGTTTCGGCAGCCCTGCACCCCAAAACCCGTCAGGATGAAGACAAACTCACCACCCAGATGAACCGCCTGCTCGACGATGACCCCACCCTGAAATTTGGCCGCAACCCTGAAACGGGTGAAATGGTGCTCTCGGGCCTCGGGGACATGCACCTGAATCTGGCCATCGAAGAACTGGCCTTGCTGGGCGTGAACGTCACCACCAGCAAACCCAAAATTGCCTACCGCGAAACGGTCAAAGCGGTGGCGAAATCGCAAGGCAAATACAAAAAACAAACCGGTGGGCACGGTCAATACGGAGACTGTTGGCTGCGCATCGAACCCAGCAGTGAAAACTTTGAGTTTGCTTCAGAAATTGTGGGCGGGGTGATTCCCAGCAAGTACGTCCCGAGCGTCCAGAAAGGCGTGGAAGAAAGCCTCTCCAAAGGTGCCCTCTCTGGGTATCCGGTGCAGAACATCAAAGTGGTGGTCTACGACGGCTCTTATCACGAAGTGGATTCTTCGGACATCGCCTTCAAAATGGCTGCGGGTCTGGCCTTCCGTGAAGCCATGTCCAGAGCCCATCCCACCTTGCTGGAACCCATCTTGCAACTGAACGTCTACATTCCGGAAAGCAGCATGGGCGATGTGCTTTCGGATCTGCAAGGCAAACGCGCCCAGATTCTGGGCATGGACACCGACGGCAGTCTGACGGTGGTGCGCGCTCTGGTTCCCGAAGTGGAATTGCAGGAGTACAGTGCACAACTGCGTTCCATCACCGGTGGCCGTGGTGCTTACTCCCTGAAATTCAACAGCCATCAGGAGGTGCCTCAACACCTGCAAGCCAAAATCATTCAGGCCAGACAGTCAGAACAACACGCCTGAGCATTCCATGTCCAAACAAGAACCGGCCCAAAAGGCCGGTTTTTTTGATGGTGCAGAAAGAATTTACTGCTCAGCACCGATTTTGCGAATCATGGTGGCGTCCAGGTTGTTGCCCACTTTCATGATGAACAGGGTGGTGCCAGAGCGGTCCCCGTTTTTGTTGAAGCGCACGTCTCCGGTGGCCAGATCCTGTGCACTCAGGCTGCGGATGCCGTCCATGATGGCGTTGGGACCGGGTATTTTTCCGAGGTCGGTGTCGCGGGTCACTGCAGCTTTGGCAATCCCTTTGATCATGACTTTGGCGGAATCGTAAGCCAGAATGGCCCAACCGGTGGGTTCTTTTTTGTAGGTGCGTTTGAAGTTCTTGATGAAGTCGTCTGCGTAGGCGTAACCTTCGATGGGTCCGACCACCGTGCTGAAGTAACTGCCCACAGCGGCTTTGCCTGCCAGTTTGGTGAACACCGGGGTATCGAGGCCCGCGCCGCCCACGAAGGGGGTGTTGATGTCTGCATCACGGATGGCTTTGAGCAGTTCGCCACCGACTTCTGCACCTCCGCCGAAAAAGATGGCATCGGGTTTGTAGTTCTTGATTTTGATCAATGTGGGTGCAAAGAAAGTCTTGTCAGGGACACCATCGAAGCTGACCACATCCACTTTGTCCTGGGTCAGGTGGTTGCGCACCGCATTGGCAAGGTCATCGCCAGAGCTGGTTTTGTCGCTGATCACGTAGACTTTCTTGACCGACAGGGATTTCTGCATGAAATCGGAGACGGCCACGCCCTGGGTGGATTCTCTGGGGGTGAGGCGGTTGAAGTTCAAGAAGCCCCGGTCCGTCAGTTTGTTG
Source organism: Deinococcus misasensis DSM 22328 (assembly GCF_000745915.1). NCBI lineage: Bacteria > Thermotogati > Deinococcota > Deinococci > Deinococcales > Deinococcaceae > Deinococcus > Deinococcus misasensis. Next base: position 920 of record NZ_JQKG01000051.1, on the reverse strand, counting down.
GCGGTGGCGGTGGGTGAGATCACCGGAATTTTCTCTTTGGAGAGCTGTTCCACCAGAGCCATGGTGATGTCCGAGTCGGAGGCACTGATCACACCCACCAGACGGGGATCATTGTTCAGTTGACGCATGACTTTGCCCACGCTGCCAATGTTGTCTTCATCATCAATGGTGACGGTGTCGAGGTGCCATCCAAAGTGCACACTGATGTATTCTTTGGCCTCTTCCAGGGCCAGTTCGGTGGCCATGCGGATTTGTTCGGCCACAGGATCATTTTTGCTATATGGACCGACCACGGCAATGTGCAGGGTTTTTCCACCGTTGCCGCCATCGTCAACTTGCGACATTTTGTCGGTGGAGTTGGCGGCTGTTGCCAGACCGAGAACAAGCATCACACTCAGAGCGATTTTTTTCATGGTTTGCCCCCTACCTCACAGGCAGACAGATGATTCTAACAAATGCTCTGTTCAAGTGCCAACCTGATTTTGATTTGTTTGCCCGTTACTTGAAAAGCAACAAAAAAATCTTGCAAATCCTGTTTTGACATGATTATCTCATTTGTAAGTGCAAAGAAATATTTACGAGATCTTTGCACTTTTCTTTAAATGTGGACTGGCCCTCAGTACCCGACAGTTTGATTGAGGCGTAAAAAAGCCAGACTGGTACAGTAAATCTGCTATGAGTTACGCCCTGTCTGGCAAAAACCAGCATACCCTAACTGACTTGCTGAGGGAACACTTTCCCTACCGCAAGAATCACCTCGATACCCTCAGTCACATTCTGCAAGCCCTCCTGGAGGGCAAACATGTCATCCAGCAGAGCATTGCTGACCGTCTCCCCGGAGAAGCTCAAAACACGTCCAAGCTCAGACGCGTCGAACGCTTCTTTTCCACCCATCCCCTCAGTCAGCACCACACCGCACC
>NZ_JQKG01000050.1 GCF_000745915.1 Deinococcus misasensis DSM 22328 | reverse complement strand
AGGGCAAGACAGCACGCTGCGCCTTTCATCGCTTTGACCAAAGCCTTTTTTGTCCTCGGCATCTTCTCTGATTCCCAGGTCAACGCAAAGTCTGAAGTTTGGCAGGCCGACTGAGAAAGCGGTCAGCCGTCAGCCATCAGCGATCAGTGAAAAGCGGATCCAGAGGCTTTTGCTTTCGAGAGCAGCAAGACCAAAAGGCCAAGCTCCATCAGGTTTGGCAAGCTCAACCGACTGGAAGAAGACTTTCCTTCTGGCTGACGGCTGAACGCTGAGGGCTGACGGCTCTTTCTGTTTGCATCGCCCGAACAGCGACTTTGCATCTACCCTGCTCTGATTCCCCCGAAACATCCGTGCTATATTGAAAAACGCATAGAGTGCTTCTTGTGGCCCTCCACAAAAACCAGCTCTTTTTGCACGCCCTTCCAAAACTTCACAGGGGGCGTGCCTGATTTTCAGGCCCCATGCCTGAGCAAACTTCCCCAAAGAGGAACACCATGCAAAACCCCAAAGGCGACCTGATCGACTATTGTCGTGCCCAGAAACTCCGCAACCCCAAATTTGAAACCCGTGGAACCGGCCCCGAGCATGAACCCCTGTTCATCACCGATGTGATCATCAACGATGAAGTGCGGGCCACCGGACAGGGCTCCAGCAAACGCGAAAGCGAACGCACCGCCAGCCTCCTGGCCCTGGAATCCCTGACTGCACAATTTGGTGTTCTGAAAAGCAAAGAAGAACCCCGCAAACCCTCAGAGCGCCCTTTGCGCCTCGGGTACGCCGGAGGCAATGCAGAAGGACCTTACCCCATCTATGCCGATGTGCTGTCTCAGGCTCTGGTGGTGGCCAACACCCGCGTGGATGCCAACCGCCGTGGTCCAGAGAGCATCGACATGGTGCGCCGCCTGACCCTGGACCTGTATAAGGGTCTGCTGGAAGAACTCGGGGCGGTTGAACCTTCTCCAACGGTGGACGTCAAAGAAGCATGATTTCTTTCAAAGGTGTGCTCTTTGACATGGACGGTGTCCTCGTGGACAACAACCGTTTCCACCGTCAGGCATGGAAAGAAACCGCGCAGACCCTGCTCAACCTTGAATTGTCCGAGCACGATCTGGACACCAAAGTGGACGGAGGCCGCAACCCCGAGATTCAGGAACGCCTGACCGGTCAAAAGCCCACCCCCGAAGAAGCCCTACACCTGCACAACTTCAAAGAAGACCTGTACCGCAAAGCTGCCCACGGGAACATGCAGGAGGTCGCAGGTCTCAGTGCTTACCTGAAACTCCTCAGGGACGCTGGCATTCCTTATGCCATGGTCACCAGTGCAGACCGCATCAATGTGGAATTTGGTCTGACAGAACTCGGGCTTCAGGATGCTTTTCCCTTGCGCGTGATGGGTGAAGACGTCCAAAACGGCAAACCCCACCCCGAGCCTTACCTGAAAGGGGCGGCTTTGCTGGGCCTTGATCCAGCAGACTGTCTGGTGCACGAAGACGCCCTTTCTGGTGTGAAAAGTGGTGTGGCCTCTGGAGCACAGGTGTGTGCCCTGACCACCACCCAGACCCCTGAAAACCTGCGTGAAGCAGGGGCCAGATGGGTGGTCCAAGATTTTAGGGAGTGGATGGCATTGCTTTAAACAATTCAGGGCGCAGCACGCTGAGCCCCTAAAACCCCTTAAAAAGCTCCCGGCACTTCCCGAGCCTTTCCCTCCGTCAAACCCCTCTGCCAACTTCTGGCCCGGTCTCCTAAACTTGACCCCATGAAAGGTCAAGACGCGGAAGACCGGGCTTTGCAGCACCTGTTGCAGCAGGGGCATGTGTTGCTGGTGCGCAATTTTCGCATCCGGGGGGGCGAAATTGACCTGATCACCCGAGATCCAGCAGGCACCGTGGTCTTCACCGAGGTCAAACACCGCACAGGGACGGCGTTCGGGCATCCTCTGGAAACCATCACCTCCAGAAAAGGCCGACTGCTCTGGCGTGCGGCTTTGCGGTATCTGGGCCGGGACGATGTGGCCTGCCGTTTTGACGCCATTTCGATCACAGGCAAGGTGGATTCCGGTCCTCTGGAGCATTTCTGCGATGTCTTGCAAGATGCCGGGTTCTGAAGGGAACACCTGAAGGCAAAACCTCGTACTGTGGGATATGAAAAAGATGAACAACATGCAAATCGTGGGTCTGGTGATTGTGCTGCTCGTGCTGATTTTCTTCCTGCAGAACATCCTGGGATACGGTTCAAGGGCCTACATCAGCTTCCTGTTCATGCGGGGCAGTGTGCAAACCGGATGGTTGATTTTCAGTTGCTTGCTGATGGGAGGCATTGCCGGTTTCCTGCTGGGGCAATTTGGCCGTCGCAAGTAGCACCTGTTGGTCTGGGCCAGAGGCATCCCCTCTGGCTTTTTTGATGGTTTTGAATGATGTTTCTGATCAAGGCTTTTGAGCTTCAAATCTGATTGGCTTTCATTTTGCGTCTTTGTGTCTGGCTGTTCCCTAAAGCCAAAGCCTTTGGACGATCTTTTTGCTGAAAGCGGATGGCTGAACGCTGAACGCTTTTTTCGATGACATGCCAAAAGCAGGACTTTGTGGTGACCCTGTTTGTGTGTGCCTGATGCACGATTTGTGCTTTTCGATTGCATACAATGGGCTGCATGAGCCTGATCGAACAGTATTACGCTGCCTTCAATGCCCGCGACTGGGACGCCTTCTTTGATCTGGTGCATGATGACGTGCTCCACGACCTGAATCAGGGACCCAGAGAGGCGGGTCTCGACACCTTCAAAGCCTTCATGGACCGCATGAACCGCAGTTACAGCGAGCAGTTGCATGACATCCACGTGATGTACAGCGCAGATGGCAGCCGTGCTGCTGCCGAATACGTCGTGGATGGCACTTACCTTGCCGATGATGAGGGTCTGCCTCCTGCCACAGGCCAGACCTACTCTTTGCCCGGAGGGGCTTTCTTCGAGATCGAAAACGGCAAAATCCGCCGGATCACCAATTACTACAACCTGCAAGACTGGATCCGGCAGGTGAACCCTTGATAGAGCTGCAATCGGTCAGTGGCCCCGAGATTAAACGGGTGATTCCTGAACTGGCCCGGTTGCGCATCCGGGTGTTCCGCGACTTCCCTTACCTCTACGAAGGAAGCGCTGAATACGAAGCCAATTACTTGCAAACCTATCTGGATTGTCCTCGCAGCGTGATTGTGCTGGCCAGAGATGGAGACCGCATTGTGGGGGCGTCCAGTGCCCTGCCCATCGAAGACGAGATGGAGGAGATCAAAACCCCTTTTGTGCAGGCCGGTTTTGACCTCTCAGAGGTGTTTTACCTTGCGGAGTCGGTGCTTTTGCCGGAATACCGGGGTCAGGGCCTCGGGGTCAAGTTCTTTGAAGCCAGAGAACACCATGCCCACCAACTGGGCGGTTTCAGGCATGCGACGTTTTGCGCGGTAGAGCGGCCTCTGGACCATCCGTTAAAGCCCGCAGACCATGTGCCTCTGGATGGTTTCTGGACCAAGAGGGGCTACCACAAAAGGGAGGACCTGCACACCACCCTGTCGTGGCCAGACCTCGGAGAAAGTGAAGGCTCCCTCAAAAAGATGACCTTCTGGCTGAGGGAAATTCAGAAATAAACTTTTACACTCGAATGGAGGCATCTCCTCCTCGCAGAAAGGTCTTTGCATTGAAAGTTGCCCTTGCACAATATCCGGTCGGTTTCCTGTCCTCGTGGCAGGAATACACTGAAAAAATCTCCCACTGGGTGGACGAGGCCAGCACCGCAGGTGCAGACCTGCTGGTGTTCCCCGAGTACTCCAGCATGGAACTGGCTTCCCTGTTCACCGATGACGTCCGCGAAGATGTGACCAAGCAGATCGTGGAAATGCAAAGCCTGCTGCCTCAGGTGCAGGAACTCCACCGGACGCTGGCCCAGGAGCACGGGGTGTACATTCTGGCGGGAAGTTTCCCGGTGGACACCGGAGAAGGCATGGTCAACCGGGCCTACTTTTTCAATCCGCAAGGCCAGATGGACTTTCAGGACAAGTGCATCATGACCCGCTTTGAAAACGAGCAATGGGGGATTCAGGGTGGCGACCACCTGAAAATCTTTGAGACCCGCCACGGCAAAGTGGGCGTCCTGATCTGTTACGACAGTGAATTTCCGCTGCTGGCCCGTCAACTTACGGATGCAGGCGCAGATGTGCTGCTGGTCCCGAGTTGCACCGACACCATGAACGGGTTTTATCGGGTGCGGGTGGGCTCTCAGGCCCGTGCACTGGAAAACCAGTGCTTTGTGCTGCAGGCCCCTCTGGTGGGTGGGGCACCGTGGTCGGAAGCCATCGACATCAATCTGGGTCAGGCAGCAGTGTACACGCCTCCCGATTATGGTTTTCCGCCCAATGGCATTCTGACCGAAGGAGAACTCAATGCTCCGCAATGGCTGTACGCCAATCTGGACCTCAGTGCACTGCGGGAAGTGCGCCGGAATGGACAGGTGTTCAACACAAGGGACTGGCCCCACCAGCTTCCCGAGCGGACCCTCAAGGTGGTGGATTTCGCGTGAAACGGCTTTTCCCTCTGGTGTTTTTGATGGCTTCTGGTGCGATGGCTCAGGATGCCCTTTTCCCTGATTTTGGAACCTCCAAACTGGACGTGTTGCGTTACGATCTGGATTTGCAGGTGGATCCTGTGCAGAACAATTTGCAGGGCACGGCCAACCTGCAAATCAAAACCTCTTTTGGCCTGAAAGAAATCGTTCTGGACCTCTCTGAACGCCTGAAGGTGTCCAGTGTGACCCTGCAAGGCGAGGCGGTTTCTTTTGCTCAGGTGGGGAACAAACTCAAAATCGCCTCTCAGAAAACCCTGCCCAGAGAATTGACCCTGAACATTGCCTACTCTGGGAATCCCAGAGGCATTGCAGATCCCTCTGCGCCAGATTGGGAGTTGGGCTGGAGCCAGTCAGGTGACCTCACTTATGCGGTCAGTGAACCTGTGGGTTCGTTCACATGGTTTCCGGTCAACGATTACGTGCCAGACAAGGCCCTGTACACCTTCAAGGTGACGGTGCCCAAACCTTATGTGGCCGTGGCCAACGGACTCTTGACCGAAACACAAAACACGGGCAACAGCACCACCTACCTGTGGAACAGCCAGCATCCCATGGCCCCTTATCTGGCGACGGTCAGCGTGGGCCGTTACGACATCGAAAGCCTGAAAACCTCAAAAGGTTTGCCTGTGCTGAATTACTTCGCAGCAGGCACCTCCCAGAAAGCCCGAAACACCATGGCTCTGGCTCCAGAGATGATCGAGTACTTTGAAAGCATTCTGGGACCTTATCCTTTTGAGTCTTACGGTGGAATTGTGGTGAACACCGATCTGCCTTTTGCTCTGGAAAACCAGACCCGTCCGGTGTATGGCTCTGGGATTGCTGAGCTGGAATTTGTGGTGGCCCACGAACTGGCCCACCAGTGGTTCGGGAACAGCATCACCCCCAAAACATGGGCAGACATCTGGCTCAACGAAGGTTTCTCTTCGTATTTTCATGCCCTGTGGGTGAACCGCAAGATCACCAAAGTGGATGGTCTGGAAATCGACATGGCGATGTTGTACCGCCAGTTGCGACAGAAAGCCGGTGATGCCCTGACCGTCGAATCCCCAGAGGAACTGTTCGGAGATGGGGTGTATGACCGGGGTGCCGTGGCTTTGCATGTCCTGCGCAAACAACTCGGGGATGACCTGTTTTTCAGGACCGTGCGCACCTACGTCAGGCGGTACCAGCACAAAACCGCCAACACCGAAGATTTCCTTCGGATTGCCCGCATGGTGAGCGGTCAGCCTGCGGTCATTGACCAGTGGAGCAAAGACTGGATTTACGGTGAAGCTTTGCCTCCTTACCCGGGTCTGTAGGCATTGGTTTTTCAAGAAGGCGGGGGAGACCTCGCCTTTTTTGTGTATCGGGTGAATCCACAAAACACTGACCTCTGAAAGGTTCCTAAGCCATTTTGCTCAACGCACCCAGAGTCGATTAGACCATTGCATCAGGTGTCTTTGGCCTCACACTCTTTTAAGCTGGGTTTAATGCTGTTGATCCTTGCAGCTTGAGGAGTGTGTATGCAACGTTATCTCAAAATTCTCGGGCAGTACCTCAGCCCCCTGAAAGGCAAAGTGGGCCTGCTGCTGGTGGCCATGCTGATCGGCATTGGTCTGCAACTCTGGATTCCGCAGATCACCCGTGACTTCATTGATGCTGCCACCCAAAAGGCCTCGGAAAGCACCCTGTTCCGTCTGGCCGTGATGTTTCTGGTGTTTGCTCTGGTCAATCAGGGCCTCAGCGCCCTCTCCACCTACCTGAGTGCCGACATCGGCTGGAGTTCCACCAACCAACTCAGGGTGGATTTGTTCCGCCGGGTGATGCGTCTGGACATGCGCTTCCACAAAGACCGCACCCCCGGAGAACTCATTGAGCGCATCGATGGGGATGTGACCAGCATTTCCAACTTCTTTTCGCAATTTGTGGTGCGGGTGACCTCCAGTGCCTTGCTGGCTCTGGGCACCCTGGCTTTGCTGTGGCGTGAAGACTGGCGGGTGGGCTTGATCATCACCGCTTATGTGGTGGTGATTTTTTTCGTGCTGCAAAGGCGTTCTCAGGTGGCAGTCCCGGCCACCCGACTGGAACGCGAAGCCAGTGCCAGCATGTTCGGTTTCATTGAGGAACGTCTGGCCGGACTGGACGACATCCGGGCCAACGGTGCCGGCCGATACACCATGAACCGCATGCACCACGTTGCCAGAGACTGGTTGGACAAGAACCTCAAAGCCTGGTACATGCGCTCCACCATCTGGACCAGCATGATGGTGCTGTTCTCGCTGGGTTACTGCCTCACCCTCGGGGTGGGGGTTTACTTTTTTCAGCAAGGGTTGATCACCCTCGGCACCGTGTACCTGTTTTTCAATTACATGCGGATGCTGGAAGCCCCTCTGGATGAAATCACCCGCCAGATGCAGGAGTTTCAGAAAGCCAGTGCAGGCATTTTGCGTGTGGAAGAACTGCTGGAAGAAAAGCTGGACATCGAGGACCACGGCACCCAGAGTTTGCCTTCTGGCGCACTGAGCGTGGACTTTGATCAGCTCACTTTCGCTTATGGGGACCATCTGGTTTTGAAAGGCCTGACCTTCCAGCTCAAACCCGGAGAAGTGCTGGGCCTGTTGGGGCGCACCGGAAGTGGGAAGTCCACTCTGGTTCGCTTGCTGTTCAGGCTGTACGATCCCACCACCGGAACCCTGAAACTGGGTGGTCTGAACTCGCAGGATGTGCCCCTCAAGGACCTCCGCCAGAAGGTTGGGATGGTCACGCAGGACGTGCAACTGTTTCACGCCACCATCCGCGAAAACCTGACTTTCTTTGACCCTTCCATTCCCGACAGCAAGATTCAGGCGGTCCTGAAAGACCTCGGGATGGACCAGTGGGTGGATGCCCTCCCTGAAGGACTGAACACCAAACTGCAAGCCAACGGAGCAGGCCTCAGTGCCGGAGAATCCCAACTGCTGGCCTTCGCACGGGTGTTTTTGCAGGATCCCGGTCTGGTGATTCTGGATGAGCCTTCCAGCCGTCTCGACCCGGCCACCGAACGCCACCTGAATCAGGCGATCCAGAGGCTGCTCTCGGGCAGAACGGGCATCATCATTGCCCACCGTCTGGACACCGTGGAACGCGCCGACAAGATCATGGTCCTGTCTCAGGGAGAGATCCTTGAATTTGGTGACCGTGAGGACCTGAAGCGCGACCCTCAAAGCCGTTACGCCCGCATGCTCAAAGTCAGCAAGGCCGACAACCTCGAAGCCGAGCTGGAAAAATTGGGAGTTTGACCATGGCCACACAAGCACCCCCCAGACGCACCCTCACCACCTGGCAGTACATGCGCCTTGTGCTGTCTTACCGGCAGGGACACTTCATCTGGAACGTCATCACCTGGACGGCGTTTCATGCGATTCCGGCCAGTTTCGGCTGGTTCTTCAAACTGATTTTTGACAAACTCTCGGGTGAGTCTCCTGCGGGCCTCAACATCTGGACCCTGATTGCCCTGCTGGTCACGGCATACATGGGCCGGGTGGTGGTGTTCCGCTACGCCTTCGACACCTTCAGCAAGTACTACCTGATGATCACCGCTTACCTGCGGCGCAACATGATGGACCACCTCCTGAATGCCCCGGGTTCCCGCCTGATGCCCGAGTCCAGCAGCGAAGCGGTTTCCCGTTTCCGGGACGATGCCGAAGACGTGACCCGTTACGCCGAAAACTGGATCGACGTGTGGGGCATCATGCTGCAGGCCCTGATCGCTATTGCCCTGCTGTACACCGTGGATCCGTACATTGCCGCTCTGGTCACCACCCCACTTTTCCTGATGACCTTCCTGATGCGCCGCCTGTCCCCGATCATCCGGACGTACCGCAGGCGCATGCGTGAAGCCACCTCTGCCGTGACCGACTTCATTGGTGAGTCTTTCCATGCCGTGCAGGCCGTGAAAGTGGCTTCCAAGGAAGAAGCGATGTCCCAGCACTTCGAGACCCTCGGGGAAACGCGCCGCAAAGCGGCCCTCAAGGATGTGCTGCTCATCGAACTGATCCGCAGTGCCAACACTGGACTGGTGAACATCGGCATGGGTGTGGTCCTGATGCTGGCTGCCTCCAAAATGGCCTCTGGCAACTTCACGGTGGGGGATTTCGCTTTGTTCATGCAGTTCCTGCCCAGCATCACCGGATGTCTGACTTTTCTGGGCGATGTGATGGCCCAGCACAAACGGGTCCGTGTGGCCTTCGACCGCATCGAACACGTCCTTCAAGACGCTGAACCTGAGGACATCGTGAACCGCACCCCTCTGGAATTCCTCGGTGAGATTCCCGAGTATGTGCCCGGAGCCCGCGAGTACACCCCTCTGGAGGTGCTGGAGGTGCATGATCTGGCCTACCAGTATCCAGAGTCCAGCAGTGGCATCCAGAACATCACTTTCACAGTCAAACGCAATGATTTTGTGGTGATCACAGGTCGAATTGGGGCAGGGAAGACCACCTTGCTGCGTGCATTGCAGGGTTTGCTGCCCAGAGATGCCGGAACCCTCCTCTGGAACGGTGAACCTGTGGAAGATCCAGCCACTTTCTTCACCCCTCCGCACTCTGCTTACACGGCTCAGGTGCCCAGACTGTTCAGCGAAACCCTGCAAGAGAACATTCTGCTGGGAGACCGCAGAAACGCTGCTCTGGACAACGCCCTGGATCTTGCTGTGATGGGACCAGACGTGACCACGCTGGAATCCGGCTTGGAAACCATGGTGGGCACCCGAGGGGTCAAACTCTCTGGCGGGCAGGTGCAAAGGGCCAGTGCAGCACGCATGTTCACCCGTGAAGCCGACCTCCTGATCTTCGATGACCTGTCCAGTGCCCTCGACGTGCAAACCGAAAAGCAACTCTGGGACGGTCTGTTCCAGTCCAGAGCGGTCACCTGTCTGGTGGTCTCCCACCGCCGGGTGGCGTTGCAACGGGCCAGCCACATCATCGTGCTGAAAGACGGCCAGATTGAGGCGCAGGGCAGCCTTGCAGAACTTTTGCAGAGCAGTCCAGAGATGCAGAAACTCTGGGATGAAGACGCCTGAGAAGCTTGCAGAAGGCAGAAGGCAGAAGGCAAATGTAGGGGCGCAGCGTGCTGCGCCCAGAGTCAGAAATCTCAGACGTACGTTGTAGGGATGGGTGTGCAGAGGGACCGCTTTTTGCACAAGGCCCAATGGTCAGCATCTCTCCATCCGCCTTTTTGCTGTTGTTGAACAGCAGAAAAGTGTTTTATTGTAAGCGTCATGAATCGGCAGGACACCACCAGAGCACACCACTGGCCTTGGGCCTGTGATGAAGGTGCTCTGGGTTGCTTTTCAAGCGTGTCATGATGGAGGTAGGAAAGGCTGTTTTTTTGCATTGGAAGCGTATGGGAGCAGGAATCATCTTTTTTGGTATATGAGAAAAATCCCTGAAATGGGCCAAGTAAACTTGAGTCAAGCATGCTCAAGTTTGTTTATAGAATGAGACCCAGATCACAGCAGGGTTTCAGGCACCAGAGTAAGATTTGAACATGCATCACACCGGGTGCGTTGTTCAGATTTTCCCTGAAAGACCAAAACCAAATCAGGGACACTGTAGAGCAGCACACCACCCAACCGTCAGAAGACTTACCCAAGCCAGCCCTTTTCAGGTGTTAATGTAAAACCACCACACCTGACCCCCCTAGGGTGCTTTTTCAAGGAGAGACACATGATCTGGGAACTTCCCGTAATCGCACTGAGAAACACGGTGATCATGCCTGGCACCACCGTCAACATCGATGTGGGCCGCGCCAAGAGCAAGCGCGCCATCGATGAAGCCCAGGCCAGCGACAAACGGGTGATCTTGCTGACCCAGAGAGACCAGCGCACCGATGACCCCCTCGGCGAAGACCTGCACAAGATGGGCACTCTGGCCGTCATCAAACAGGTGGTTCGCCTTCCTGACAGCACCCTGCAAGTCCTGATCGAAGGCCTTGAGCGTGCCGAAGTCACCGAATACCTGCCCTCCCCCTACCTGAGGGTCAATGCCGAAACCAAACCCAGAGACCTCGGAGACGAGCGCGTCACCCAGGTCCTGTTGCCCGAAGCCCGTAACGCCTTCGAGGAGTACGTCAAACAAAACAAAAACCTGCGTCTGGAGAGCTTCCAGCTTGAAAACCTGCGCTCCCTGACCGATGCAGGCCTGTATGCAGACCTGTTGACCCACCACTCCACCTGGTCTGTCGATGAGAAACAGGCCATTCTGGACGCTGTTCCGGTGTCCAACCGTGTGGAACTGGTGCTGAAAAACCTCAACCGCGATCTGGAGCGTTTCAATCTGGACCGCCAGATCGCCCAGCGGGTCAAAGAGCAGATGGACCAGAACCAGCGCGAGTACTACCTGCGCGAGCAAATGAAAGCCATTTCCAAAGAACTGGGCAATGGCGAAGAAGGCCCCGCAGAGATGGACGCCCTGCGCGACCGCATCATGAAGGCCGGAATGCCCGAGAAGGTGCAGGAGAAAGCCCTCAAGGAGCTGGCCCGTCTGGAGCGCACCCCCGGTGGCAGCCCTGAAGGCACCGTGATCCGCAACTACATCGACTGGCTCTTGGACGTGCCATGGACCAAGTCCGACGAGGAAATCCTCGACATCAAGCGCACCCGCGAATTCCTTGACGAAGACCACTACGGTCTGCAAGACGTCAAAGAGCGCATTCTGGAATTCCTCGCCGTTCGCCAACTGCGTGCAGGCAAAGAAGACAAGAATGACCGTGAACTGCGTGCCCCCATTCTCTGTCTGGTTGGCCCTCCCGGTGTGGGTAAAACCTCTCTGGGCAAGAGCATCGCCCGCAGCCTGAACCGCAACTTCGTGCGGATGGCTCTGGGTGGGGTCCGTGACGAGGCCGAAATCCGTGGTCACCGCCGCACCTACATCGGCTCCATGCCCGGACGCATCATTCAGGCCATGAAACAGGCCGGAGTGGTGAACCCCGTGATCCTCCTCGACGAGATCGACAAGATGAGTGCCGACTGGAGAGGCGACCCAGCTTCTGCCATGCTGGAAGTGCTGGACCCCGAGCAGAACAACACCTTTCAGGACCACTACATGGAAGTGCAGTACGACCTGAGCAACGTGATGTTCATCACCACAGCCAACAGCCTGTCCACCATTCCCCGTCCTTTGCTGGACCGCATGGAAGTCATCCAGATTCCCGGTTACACCCTCGAAGAGAAGGTGCAGATCGCCAAGCAATACCGTCTGCCCCGTCAACTTCGTGCCCACGGTGTGGAAAGCAAAGTCGAAGTCACCGACGGTGCCCTCACCCGCATTTCTCAGGAGTACACCGCAGAAGCCGGGGTGCGCAACCTCGACCGCGAAATCTCCAAGCTGGCCCGCAAAGCCGCCCGAGAACTGCTGGAAACCCCCTGGGACGACACCAAAGTGATCGATGCCCCTCAGGTGCCCGATTACCTCGGGGTGCCCCGCTACCGCCGCGATGAGATGGAACGCGAGCCTCAGGTGGGTGCCGCTCAGGGCATGGCCTGGACTGCCGTTGGAGGAGCCCTGCTGGTTGTGGAAGCCCTTGCCACCCCCGGAACCGGAAAAGTCAGCCTGACTGGATCTCTGGGCGACGTGATGAAGGAATCTGCGCAAGCTGCTGTGGCTTACCTGCGTGCCCATGCCACCAAGTACGGTGCAGACCCCGAGTTCTACAAGAAACTCGACATCCACCTGCACTTCCCCGACGGAGCCACCCCCAAAGATGGCCCGAGCGCTGGCATCACCATCGCCACCGCAGTGGCCAGTGCCATCACTGGACGTCCGGTGCGCATGGATGTCTCCATGACCGGCGAAATCTCCCTGCGTGGCAAGGTGCTCAGGATCGGCGGGGTCAAAGAGAAACTGCTGGCTGCCCACCAGGCCGGAATCCGCACGGTGATTGTGCCCAAGGACAATGAGCCCAACCTCGTGGACATCCCAGAGAGCATCCGCAAGGAACTCAGAATCATTCCGGTGGCCACCGTTTCTGAAGTGCTGGACCTCTTGCTGCTGGACCGTCCCAAAGACGCTCCTCCAGTGATTCCTCCCCAACCCAGCCCCGATCAGCCTTCTGCTGGCGCCTGATTCCTTCTGAAACCTCAAAATCCCTGACTCCGGTCAGGGGTTTCTTTTTTGAGCGAAACACCAAAATTCGCCTTGTGGCATTTTAGAAAAGTTCAAAACCAGTCCAAAAAGGTGTTTTTGCCCTTTGTTGTAAAGTTACATAAAACTTACAATTGACCTATGCGAAGAGAATTTCAGCAGGAGCAACAGGAACAGGAAGCCCCCAGCCTGCACCTGCCAAGGATCCTCACCCTTGCCGTTGCCTGCACGGTCTGGATGGTGTTTTTCCTGTGGTATTGGGGACGCATTCCGGCACTCGAAGACTTTCTCAGGCAAAATGCCACCCGCCATGAGGTGTTTGAATTCCTCTGGAGCACCTACCCATGGGGTGGAGGGCTTTTCATTGTTTTGATGCTGGTTTTTCTGCTCACAGAAAACGTGCGCAAGCAGACCTCCCTGTACAAAATCGGGGTGAACCTGTTTCTCGGGCTTTTTGGAATCGGGCTTTTTGCTTATGTGCAGGCCCTGTTCCCAGCAAACCTGCAAGGGCTCACCTGAGAACAATCCAGAGAAAGGAGGCCACCTTTCAGTGACCTCCTTTGTGGATGTGGTTCAAGTCATTTCAATTTGCCATTGAAAAAATTCAAGGTGGCAGCATCTGCAGCCGTCTGGGCATCAAAATCCGCCTGTGTCCACTTGCTTTCGGTGGTTTTGGCCTGATCAAAGCTGTGCTGTGCTCCAGAGTGGACGGTCATGGAGAAATCCACATTGGGGCTCAGCAGTTTGGCCCGGTCCACCCTCTGGGTGCAGGGGTAACTGGCTTTGCTGTCGCCCAGATACAGAGGGTCGATGGATCCGTGCCAGATGCGCAAGGGAGCGTAAGGCACGTAGGTGCTCTGCGCCACCCCTCCGTAAGATCCGTACAGGCCACATCCGGGATAGAAGGCCACCCCGGCCTTGAAAGCTGTGCTGTTCCAGGTGTTGCTGGCCAGAGCAGACAGTGTGGCAGAAGCACCGTTGGACCATCCCAGCAAGCCCACTTTTTGCACGTTGACCCAGTTGCCGTAGGTGTTTTGCAAGAAGGTGTACCCGGCGTAAGCGTCCAGAGGACGGTCGGTCACTTCAGAGATGCCGGTCACGCTCGGGTCAAGGTCGCACACCCCATCGAGGTTGTTTCTGGGGGTGAAACTGTCCACCAGCAGGGCCACGTATCCATTGCTGGCCAGACGTTTGCCCCATGCAGTGAACAGGCTGCCTACCACGTAATTTCCATTGGCGTCGGTCACCAGTTTGCCGTCTTTGCGGGACCAGATGCCGCTGCAGCCGTGCATCATCACCACAGCAGGCAGGGGCTGGGAAGGGGCCACATTGCCGGGGAGGTACAGCTTGCCGGTCAGGGTGATGTTTTGACCTTTCCAGGAAGGACCCTGAAAAGACACGTCTTTGACCTGAACGGTGACGTTCTGGGGCTGAACACTGGCCTGTGGCAATGCATTGGTGCTGGAGCAAGAAGCCAGCAGGGCAGAAATGAGGGTGGCAGAAACCATGATTTGACGCATATCAACAACTCCTTGGTGGGTGTGGGGAACTTCAGGCATCCAGACCTGTGAGACATGCAGGCCCATGGGGATGCGGTTTGGGGTGCAAAAAAACGGACCCCTGAAAAAGCAGGTCAACGTTTTGGGTTTGGAAGGGACAGCAGAATCAGAACAGAAGAATCAGGCCAGAGGGTATTCGGTCATGCAGGCTTTCAGGAAGGCCTGCACCACCTCTGGATCAAATTGTTTTCCAGATTCGTTTTCAATGTGTCGGATGGCATCTTGCACGTTCCATGCCTGTTTGTAGGTGCGTTCGCGGGTCAGGGCGTCGAACACATCGGCCACAGCCACAATGCGGCCTGCCAGAGGAATGTTCTTGCCTGCCACAGCCAGAGGATACCCTGTGCCATCGAAGCGCTCGTGGTGGGTCATGGCGACCTGTGCAGCCATGGCGAACACCGGACTTTGCACGCATCCCAGCACCTGCATGCCAAACAGGGTGTGCTGGCGCATCAGGCGGGCTTCTTCAGGTGTCAGGGGACCGTTTTTGAAGATGATGCTCTGGGGCAGGGCCATTTTGCCAATGTCGTGCAGCAGGGCTGCCTGACGCAGTTCTTCGCATTGCAGGGCAGACCAGCCCAGTTCTGCAGCAATTTTGACCGACCAGCGGGCCACACCTTCGGCGTGCCTGACTTCTTCGGTGCTCCAGAAGCCCATCAAGGTGAGCCAGGGGGTGCACCCATCGAAGTCCATGGGGGGGAGGAAACGAAACGTGCTGTTCAATTCTGACAATTCCAACATTCCAAACCAACTCCGCGTCTCAGTTCAGGCGTGGCCACTTGCCTGTACCTTACAGTCTGAAGATCAGATCTCTACAAAGTCTCTACGGAGGGAGAAGGCAGAGGGTTGCCTGTAGAGGGATCGGGTGACCAGGAAAAAGGGCGTACGACCTGAGGGAAAAACTGCTTGCACCACTGTCCTGATCCAGAGGCTTTTGGCGTGCATCACGCTCTTCTCTGGATGTGATCACAGTGTGCATGAACACCCCTGAACAACCCCTGAACGCTGTTCATGAACGTTCATGCTGCCTGATGTCTGAACTGAGTCTAAAATGTATGGATTTTCGAGAAACAGGTTTTTAATGTTCTGGACGACATTCAGATTTCTGTCAGATTTTGGGTTCTGGTGGTAGGGGACTCTGGGTTGGGGAGATCCTGTATTGACACCCTGGGGTCGGCGTAAAGTCACTGTTTGGGCGATGCAAACAGCGAGAGCGGTCAGCCATCAGTGATCAGCAATCAGCCAAGAGGAAATCTTTCTTGATGCCTTTTGACCTTATCAGCCGAGTGGCTTTCATTTTGCGTCTTTTTGTTTTGCTGTTGTCGAAAGCCAAAGCCTCTGGGTGGGCTTTGGCTGACGGCTGAATGCTGAATGCTGAACGCTTTTTCCGATGATATGCCAGAGGTCAGACTTTAGGCTGACCCTGATTGACACCCTGAGAAGACCTCTCAGGATCCCTGTTTTTTGCTTTGTTCGATCAGGTGGTCCACCGGTCCATGCTCCACAGATTTCTCCAGCACCAGAGAGGTGTTCAGGGTGCCATGCATCGAAAGGTTGCCCAGCAACTTTTGCAGGTGCTCGGTGTTCCTGAGCATCACCCGGAAAATGTAAGAGTCCGATCCGGTCACGTTCCAGCACTCCAGCACCTCGCTGTGCCCGCGCAGCAACCGATTGATCGCCGACCAGCGTTCACCGGGGGCCTGCATGCGGATCAGCACCTCCAGATCAAACCCGAGTTTCTTGGGGTCCACCTCCACACGGTAGCCCCGAATGACTTCACTGGCTTCCAGTCTGCGCACCCTTTCGGTGACGGCAGCCGTGGACAACCCCACCCTTTTCCCCAGTTCGGTGAAGGTGATGCGGGCATTCTGGTGCAACTCACGCACAATTTTCAGGTCAATCGGGTCAAGTGTTGAAACATTTTCGGCCATGTTGGTATTTTGACCGAAAAATCCGGGTGAAATCCAGAAAACACCCCTAAAACTCCATTCCAGAGTGAGGCATTCCTGCCTAAAATGCCAGCATGATCCTTTCGGGCACCCTGCGAAAACCCACCAACCTTGTTCCACTTGCCCTTGTGGCGGTGTACCTGATCTGGGGCAGCACCTATTACGCGGTGCATCTCACGCTGGAAAGTTTTCCGCCTTTTCTGCAAGGCGGGGTGCGGTTCACCCTTGCGGGTTTGTTGATGGTGGGCATCACTTTGCTGCAAGGCAAAGCCATTCCCAGCAGAAAACAACTGTGGAATGCCTTCGTGGCCAGCATTTTTCTGGTGGTGATCGGACACATGCTGCTGGTTTACGCCCAGCAGTGGGCCACCAGCAGCATGACCGCTCTGGCGGCGGCAACCATCCCCTTCTGGAGCACCCTCTGGGGCCTCACCCGCAAGCAGAAACCCAACCGGAATGACCTGATGGGACTCGGGCTCGGGTTTGCAGGCATCGTGTTCCTGAATCTGGAGCAGCCCATGGCCGCCACCCCTCTGGGCCTGATCTGCCTGTTCATCGCTCCGGTGGTCTGGGCTTACGGCAGCATCTGGCTCAAAGGCAAAGACACCCCCGAGACCTTCACCCTCAACAGCTACATGATGCTGTTTGCTGGGCTGCAAAACTTTGCCATCAGCCTCCTCCTTGGTGAACACATGCTGAAAATGCCCACCCTGCACACATGGGGGGCTCTGGGTTTCCTGGTGGTGTTCGGCAGCATGATTGCTTACACCGCGAGTGCTTACCTGATTCAGAACACCCGTCCTGCCATTGCCACCAGTTTTGCTTACGTGAACCCGGTGATTGCCTTGCTGCTTGGGGGTTTGCTGGCCGGAGAAAGCCTCCCCCTCAAAGGCTGGTTGGCTGTGGGTCTGATCATCGGTGCTGTGGCTCTGGTGGTGCTCAAACCTTTTAAAAGAGGTTCCTGAGGCCCACAATCTGACATACTGAAACCATGGAAGTGAAAACCGTGACCCGAGCAGACGCCCCTCTGTTCAGACACTACCAATTGACAGACGATGACCGGCGTTTTACGGCCCACCCCAGAGACACCCTCGACGACTTCTCCATCGACCCTGAACGCAGGCACTATGCGGTGGTTCTGGAAGACCAGCCAGAGAAACCCATCGGTTTTTTTGTGCTGCACGGTGGAGAAACCATCAAATCCTTTGCCTACAGTGACCACAGCGTGCTGTTCCGGGCATTCTCCATTGACCACCGTGAACAGGGCAAAGGATACGGCAAAGCCGCCATGCTGCAAGCTCTGGAGGTGGCCAAACGGGATTATCCGGAAGCCACTGAAATGGTTCTGGCGGTCAACAACGGCAACCACAAAGCCCAGAGCCTCTACGAGAAACTCGGGTATCTGGATCAGGGTCGGACGCGGATGGGACCGCATGGACCGCAATTGTTGTATTACTACCCTCTGAAAGAGCCGAGAGCCGAGGGCTGAGGGCCGAGAGCACCACAAAAAGGTGATTGAAATTCATCTCCAAACAACCTGTAGGGGCGAGGCATGCCTCGCCCTTCATTTTCATTTCAAAGCTTCAGGATCATATTCTGACAGGTAAGCCAAGCCTGCACCTTCACCGAAAACGGGATCCTTTCTCTGTCTTTGTGAACTTCTCCAGATGTCCATTTGAGGAGACACATCTCGGAAACGAAGGAATTGCCCTCCCTGAAAGTACAATTCCATAAAAGTGTGGTATTTCCAGAGGTGGCAGTAGCCTTCTGGCACCTGACGTTCAAATTCGAACCCATCACCCATCAGGATGCTGCCAGTGAAATCCAGAGGATGATGTAATTGCTGATACATCGAACCTGTGATTTTGCGGATGCGTGCAGGAACAAGATCCACCTCTGTTGGCATCACGCCACAAAAAGGTACAGGTGGATCTTGCCGTCCGGCCAGCACCTCATGGAGCACCAACTGATGCTGTTCAATGGCAAAAGTGGCCTGATGTCCTCTGTATGTTGCAGTGCTGTGCAGGTTGGGTTTGAAGGGAAAAATGGACGCATCAAAAACAGGTCTGCTCGAAGCAGCAAGGACGGCATACACCCGACCCTGAAAAACAAAATGGTCTTTGGCTTGAACGGTCATGAATTCACCTCAAAAGTTGTTCCACCAGCCTTGGTACACCCAGAGTCGCCTTTTCCTCAATGCTGTACAGGTTCTTGACTTTGGGCACTTCGGGAATCTGTGGGTCAATGATGCATTTGCGGACCTTTTCAGGAACGTGGTAAATCAGGGTGGCTGCTGGAGTGACCATCAGGGAAGTGCCGACCACCAGAAAGAAATCGGCAGTCTGGCACAGGGCAGCGGCATTTTCCATCTCTGGGACCATCTCGCCAAACCAGACGATGTGTGGACGGAGTTGCGCCCCGAGTTCACAGGTGCTGCCCACATGGATTTCGTGCGTTTCAGGGTCGATGTCCTGAATGTCGTAAATCAGATTGGGATCCTGTGTGGAGCGCACTTTGCGCAGCTCTCCGTGCAGGTGCAACACACTGCTGGAGCCTGCCCGTTCATGCAGGTCGTCCACGTTCTGGGTGATGATGCTGACCCGGTGCTTTTGCTCCAACTGGGCCAGAGCGAGGTGTGCAGCATTGGGCTGGGCTTGCAGGGCCTGTTTGCGTCGTAAATTGTAAAAATCCAGCACCAATTGGGGGTTTTTGCGAAATCCAGCAGGGGAGGCGAGGTCTTCCACAGAATGGGTTTCCCAGAGCCCCCCGAGATCACGGAAGGTTTTGAGGCCCGATTCTGCGGAAATGCCTGCGCCGGTCAAAACAACAATGTGCGCCATAATGACCCACTTTAAGGGCGTGTTGTCTGTGATGGATGGGTGTTCTGGCCTACCAGACAGGGATCCGCCAGAGTGCTGAGCCGGGAAACACAGGGTTTCTCTGGCTGGTTTTCAGGGAGTTTGCCGGGGGGATGAACCACGGGTTTGGCCTCAGGCATCTCTGCGATTTTTTTTGAACACGGTCCAAATAGGATGTGGGCCATGGGACATCGCGCCAATTTCATTCTTGTCAAAGATCAGGAAACCCACTGTTTCACAGACCGCTGGAGCGGCATTCACATTCCCAACCTGACCTTCTGGGGTCCAGCCTTGACCTTGCAAAACCTCAAGTTGACCGATGCGGTCCCTGTGGAGTTTCTGCGGGACAGCCTCTGGTGTGAGGGGGCCTTTTTGCTGCACTGGGACCTCAAGACCCTGGTGTTCTGTTTTGATTACTGGTCCACCGATGCTGAACCGGTTTACGGTTTGCAGGGCCAGCAGTACCACTGGGACATTTTCACGGAATTTCCAGTGATGCTGTCTTGCTACATGGAGTTGCTGCAAGCGGCATGGGAAGGTTGGACCGTCAAGTTTGCCAGCAGTGTGCAGTTCGCCTGCCCGGAAAGTTTGCAACTTGATCCAGAGCGCATCGAATCCCGCGACCTGCCCGATGTATCGGGCCACTGGCTCAATTGCCCTCTGGACCAGCACGGCATTTACCTGAAGTTCGCAGAACTGCTGTTGAAAGACCACCGTTTTGATGTGGTGACCGCACTTGAGCCCCTGCTGGAACATCCTGCGGGATGGCAGATGGCCAGCGATCTGCTGAAGCCTTCAGGGGCCTCTGTTTCTGCACTGGAGCGTGCTCGGGTCATGCGCGAGGTGTTGCAGAAGGTGGGGGTTTTGGCAGAGTGAGTGTAAAGTTTCGGGTTTGGCTCCTCCTCTCACAAAAGCGGTCAGCCATCAGCATTCAGCCATCAGCACAAAGCGCACCTCTTTGCTTTTGCATCCACAGAGAGAATGTTAAAATTCCAATGCAAGACACAAGCTTTGTTCCTCATGCTCTGGCAAAAGATTCTTTCACTGACTGCTGAAAGCTGAGGGCTGATGGCTTTCTCAGGCCACATGAACAGATTCAGAATTTGTGCTCGGCTGGTGTGTTTTCATGGGTTGATTAGACAGGTTGGGGCTTTCAAAGTGCGTCAGGTGTGTCTGCACATTGTGCACAAACAAGCGGTTTACAATGGGCGCAACCCTTTCGATTCCCCAGAGGAGACCCGATGCTGAAAGCAGACCGTCCAGCCCCCGTTTCTTCCACTGCCACAGACAGGCGGGCATGGGTGCCTTACCTGTTCATCGCACCCTTTTTTGTGTTTTTTGCCCTGTTCTGGATGTTTCCTTTCCTGTTCACGGTGTTCAGTGCCCTCACCAACTGGGCCGGAGTGGACAACCTCAACCCGGTGCGGTTCACCGGATGGTCCAATTTCGATTACTACCTGCAAGACGAACGGTTTCTGGGTGCTTTAAGGCGCTCTTTCACAGGTGCCCTGCAAACCTCACTCTGGCAGCATCTGTTTGCCATTCCTCTGGCCTTTTTGCTCACGGTGGGCTTCAAGCGCTGGAAAAGCTGGGTCAGTGCCATCTACTTCCTGCCCTACATCACGGCCCCTCTGGCGATTTTCTTTCTGTACCGCAGTTTCAATGAACAACTGGTGCAGTTCAGTGTGCAGATGGCCGAAACCATCACCCGCATTCCAGTGGTGGGGGTGCACTTGCAAAGCTGGGTGTTTCAGAACATTTTCACCCTGCTGAACATCCTTCCGGACATCTGGCAGTACATCGGCTGGAATGTGCTGCTGTACCTGATGATCATGAGCACCATCCCCAAAAGCCTCTTTGAAGCCTCCAGACTGGACGGCATCACCCTCTGGCAGCAACTGCGTTTCATTGTGTTTCCCTTGATCCGCCCGATGGTGTTCTTCGCCCTGAGCATGAGTTTCTTGCAGCAACTGGGCTTTTTTGACACGCAGGGGTCCAGCATCAGTTCGTTCATCCAGAGGACCAGTGCCTTCAACGGCGATTTTGGGGGCGGTTCGGCCATGAACCTGATGCTCTTTGGCTGCATGATGCTGTTCATTGGGGTGGCTTACCTGCTGTTTGGCAGAGGGGCCAGCAGCATCGAACTCTCGTGGCAGATGGAAGGCAAAGCCAAAGACCATCCCTTCAAACCTTATGCCAGAGTGATCCTCGGGATGTTCTTGCTGCTGGGATGTGTGCTGTCCATCGTGCCTTTCCTGCAAACCTTCTTCTGGGCCACCCAGACCGATGGGGAATTTTACCGCGTGCCTCCACTGTTCGGGGTGGGAAGCAACACCGCAGCCAACTTTCAGGACCTGAAAGACAACATCCCCTTGCTGCGAAGCCTCTGGAACACCCTTTATCTGGCAGGGGTTGCCACACTGGGCACCTTGCTGGTCAGCAACCTTGCGGGCTACGCTTTTGCCCACCACCAATTCAAATACAAGAACCTGCTTTTTGCCGTGGTGATGTTCAGCATGCTGTTTCCGCCCACGGTGAATGCCATCCCCACCGCCATCCTGATGAACACCCTCGGATGGGCCGGAGATCCCCGTTCCCTGTGGGTGCCCGCTCTGGTCAGTGGCTTCAGTGTGTTCCTGATGCGCCAGTACATTCAGGCCAGCATCCCCAAAGAAACCCTTGAGGCCGCCAGAGTGGATGGTGCCGGAGAATGGATGATCTTCTGGCGCATCATCTTCCCCCTCAGTGCCCCTGTGCTGACTGTGCTGGCCCTGATCCTGTTCGCCAACCACTGGAACAGCTTTTCGCTGGCCCTCGCCACCTTCCGCAACACCGAAGAATACGTGATCCAACAGGCCGTGCGCAGCCTGGAGCGCATGGACGGAACCCACAAAGGGACGCTCTACATGGGCATCAGCATCTCCACGCTGTTTCCTCTGGCCCTGTACATCCTGAGCCTGAAAAGCCTGATGCTGTTCACCGGGGGCGATTTGCGAAGCCGGGTTCCCAAATTTGCCAGCACACCCGAAGATGAAGCAGGGCAGGAGGAGACTTCACAAAAAGGGGGTCCGGGGTGAGAAGCCCAAGGTTTGAACCATGGGAGGCAGAACCCCGGCGGTGCAACTGCGCCGATTGCCATTGCCTGATGTTCACATAACACGGTATACTCCTTATGTGAAGTTGACGCTGACTGCCAAACTGAAGTTGTGCCACAGCAGGGAACAGAAAACCCTGTTGGATCAGGTGACTTTGGCTTATCGGGATGCGCTCAACTACACCTCCCAAAAGGCCTTCGAGATGGAGAAAACCTCCAATGCCGCCAAAATCCAAAAAGAAGTGTACGCAACCTTGAGGCAACGCTTCAAACTGGGTGCCCAAATGGCCTGCTCGGTTCCCCGTTACGTTGGAGCCACCTACAAGACCCTCTGGACCAAAGTCAAACAGAGTCAAGTCGCGCGTGAACTCAACCCCAAAGCCAGACGGTACAAGGGATTGGACAACGCGCCCAAGTTTGTTTCCCGCACCCTCAGCTACCAGTACCAGCGTGATTACTCATTCAAGAAAGGCCAGCAGGTCAGCATCATGACCTTGCAAGGCCGCCTGGTCCTCGCCTACGAAGGCCAGGCCAAACACCTTGAGTCCATCACCAACGGTGCTGAAATGGGAACGGGAAAACTCTGGTACAACAAAGCCAAAAAGCAGTATTACCTGCTGGTTCCCCTGACCATTGATCTGCCTGACCCTGACCCCTCCACCCACAAGCAGGTGGTGGGGGTGGACGTGGGCATGCGCTACTTCGCCACGGCATCGAGTACCTCTGGAAAAACCCTCTTCAAGTCGGGCAAAGCAACCCTGCGCAAAGCGGAGAGATTCGCTAAAGCCCGCAAAAGTCTTCAGCAAAAAGGCACCCGTTCCGCCATGCGCCGTCTGGTGATGTTGTCGGGAAGGGAAAGACGGTTTATTGCTGACACCAACAGTTCTCTCGCCGCTCAAATCCTCAAGACCTTCCCCCAAGCTTTCATTGGAGTTGAAGCACTGACTGGAATCCGTGATCGCATCGAAAGACGCTCCAGACCCAACAGTTCTGAAAAGCAAAGAAAGGCCAACCGGAGACGTACAAGGTGGAGTTACGCTGAGTTGCTGGGCTTCTTGGCGTACAAAGCTCCATTGCGTGGGTCGATGGTGGTGAAAGTGGATGCCCATTACACCAGTCAAACCTGCCCGAGATGTGGACATTGCTCTCGGGGCAACAGGCCTGAGAAGGGCTTGATGTTTGGGTGTGAGAGTTGCGGGTATCAACTGCATGCGGATCTGGTGGGGGCAAGGAACGTAGGACTGAGGGCATTGCTGGTCCGGCAAGACTGGGCCAGTACGGGGTGTTTGTCATGCATCCCTGATGTGTCGGACATTGAGACCAAAGTCGAGCGCCTGAAAAGGTACTCGGAGTTGCGGTGGAGTCCAGATGCAAGCCAACGGCTTTAGCCATTGGTCATGACAGACCTGAAAATGCACAGGCGTACACTTAAAGCACAGGGAGGTTTTCATGAAACGTGAACCCGTGACCTCAAGCGTGATCAAAAGTGCAGGCTACGATCCCCGAACCCGAGTGCTGGAAATCGAATTCCACAATGCCAGTGTTTACAGGTATTACGATCTCGATGCACAGGGGTATCAGGCTTTTCTGGAGGCCCCATCCAAAGGCACCCACCTGAATGAAGTCATCAAAGTCAATTGCATCTACAATGAAGTCACCAGCGGTCTGGAAACACAAGATCATCCCCATTTGATGTAAAGATTTGATGGCATTTATCAGAAGAATAAAAAAGCTTTCTTCCCGAGGAAGGGTTTTGGAAACAGCAGATTCATTTGAATCTGCTGTTCACTGTTAAATGCAACACATGGCCTCATGGCATTCATGAAGGTTGGAACACATGATTTCTGACAATCTGGACAGAATCTCGGGGGTACCATCAGGTCAACGCTCGAGATTTTCATGAAGGAGGTCCCTATGGCAGTGAACAGCAGCCCTGGTGCTTCATCTGAAGAAAACCAAAACAAAGTCAGTCCCGTTGCCGAAAGAGACAAGCATCAGACTGAAAATGAACAGTGGAATCAAAATCAAACTTTCTCCAATGCTCAAGACGATCAGAAAGGAGACCGTCAGAACGACAGCACTGACCCTCAGCTTTTTGGTGAAGAAGGGGCAGGCAAAGAATAAAAAGTTCATCACACACCTTCAAAGTTCCTCAATCAAGCTGCATGACACACCACCCCTCTGAACTTCAGAGGGGTTCTTTTTGGCAGGATTTGCCATTGGGTTCAATCGTGGCTGGGAACCACCATCACAGGAACCGGGGTTCTTTGCATCACACCCTGTGCCACGCTGCCCAGAAAAAACAAATTCAATCCTTTGCGGGCATGGGTGCCCATGAAGATGTAATCGGCACCAAACAGTCTGGCACTCTCCACGATGGCCTCGACAGGATGCCCGACCACCACTTCGGTTTCCATGTTGGCCCTCTGGGCCTCTTCAAATTGAGCGAGCACCTCGTCCTGAAAGTGCTTCTCCGCATCTTCACGGTTGGCCTGAATGCCCAGAGAAGCCTGATAGGGCAGAGAACGCACCTCGGGGTTGAACACATGCACCAGTTTGATCTGGGCCTCGGGCATCAATTCTCGGGCAAGTTTCAGGGCTTTGTGGGCACCTTCAGAAAAATCTGTGGGAACCAGAATCCGGGTCATGGTTGTGCCTCCTATGGGTCCATTGTGCATCTTGCGCCCCAAAAAAGAAGGGAAGAATGTCGCAGAAGTGGCCCCTTGAAATGTGCCAGATTGTCGAGATGACCTGTTTTGTGTCTTCAGGACAGGGGGTAAGGTGACCCATGACCACCCTGATGCAAACCCTTCCCATGATCCTGATCTTCCTGATCGGTCTGGTCATGCGGCGCAACAACATCCTGTCCGTCAGGGATGGTGAGGCCCTGCTGAAACTGGTGTTCAACGTGACGGCCCCGGCCCTGTTCATTGCCTCCATCAGCGAACTTCACATCGGTCACGACCTGCTGCTTTTGCCCGTCCTGTCGGTGGTGATGTTTTTCGGGATATACCTGATTGCTCTGGGAACCGGGAAACTGCTCAAATTGCCCAGAGCTTCATTTGGCACGTTCCTGTTGGGTGCATCCATCATGAACATCGGCTTTGTGCTGCCTTTCTTTGTGGCGGTGTATGGCATCAAAGAAGCAGGCCGAATTTCTTTTCTGGACCTCGGAAACGCTCTGGTGGTGTTCACTTTTGGGTATGCTCTGGCTGCCAGAATGGGCCAGCACGAAGTCCAGCAGAAGATGCACAGCAAGATTTTGAAATCTCCGCCGATCATTGCCATTTTTGTGGGTTTGCTGCTGAATGTCCTGCACATCCCTGTTCCAGAGCCGATCATGAACACCTGCAACATGCTGGGCATGGCCACCCTGCCCCTTGGGATGCTGTCTCTGGGGATGTTCTTCAATCCACGCCTCAGCAACCTGCCTGTGACCTTCATGGCGGTTTTCATTCGGATGCTGCTGGGTTTCGGGCTGGGCTACCTGATGGTGCAGGCTCTGGGCCTGACCGGGATCAACCGGACCATGCTGTTGTTGGCTGCAAGCGCACCCGCAGGCACCAACACCCTGACCTTCTCGGTGTTGGAAAAACTGGACACCGAACTGGCCTCCAGCATCGTGTCCCTGTCCATTTTTCTGGGTTTGATGGTGGCCCCACTGATTTTGATGCTCGGGCAGTGAAGTGCAGATGCAAAGCAAAACCCCCCGAGATGTCTCGGGGGGTTCTTTTGGCGTGGCTGGGAGGATTCGAACCCACGACCTTCTGATCCGTAGTCAGACGCTCTATCCAACTGAGCTACAGCCACATTCCTTTTTCAAAACGCCAACCAAATTGGCGGAGAGGGAGGGATTTGAACCCTCGGTACCCTTTTGGAGTACGTGCCCTTAGCAGGGGCATGGTTTAAGCCACTCACCCACCTCTCCAAGGACCCTTGGAAACGTCGTTGGCGGAGGGAGAGGGATTCGAACCCCCGGTAGGTCGCCCTACAACGGTTTTCAAGACCGCCGCTTTAAACCACTCAGCCATCCCTCCAGACCGGATATCCAGCTTCGTCTTGGCGACCAGCCTCAGACGCATGGAGAAGTATACGGAAGTCAGAAGGTTTTGTCAACACCCTGAGGTGCCGAGGGCCCAGAGCCGAGGGCCGAGGGCTGAAAAGCATCTTCCAGCACAACTCAAGGCCCCTCCCCGTCACCAGAGGAAAAAGGTCAAAAGGGTGTGAGGTCAAAGCAAAACACAGCACAAAGTGGGTGTGCTGTGTCTCTGGGTGGGATTCTGAAAACTTTAAAACCCCGAGTTGGTCTCCGTGAGGCCATACTCCGTGACGATCCATTGAACGGGCAGATCGTGCTGCTCGTGGGGCAACTTCTTGACCAGCAAGGCGTCGGAGGTGACACCGACCAGTTTGCAGTCTCTGGAGAGCCCAGAGAGGAAACGGTCGTAGTGGCCCATCCCGTAGCCCAGACGGTAGCCTTGGTGGTCGAAGGCCAGACCGGGAATCAGGACCAGTTGCAGCACCGAAGGGTCCTCCTCGGGGGTGCCGGGTGGGGGTTGCAACATCCCGAGGGCATGGCGCAGGGTCGCGGTTTCCCATGGGTGGATGGTCATGTGGGGCTCGGGTTCGGTTTCGGCTTTGGGGACATAGAAGCTCACATCAGGGAGCAGTTTGGGCAGGCGTTCAAGGCTGATTTCGCTGCCAAACGCCTTGTAGGTCAAGACATGCTGGATGTCCTGATCGTAAATCCACTGGGCGAGGTGCTGGATGATGTCGTCGGAAACATCGGGTGTGGCCTTGCGGGTGCTTCTGGCCCATTTGCGCCAGTCCTGCTTGGCCGATCCCTGTGAGGGCATGCTGTGCATACAGAAAACAGTATAGCTGAGGGCCGAGGGCATAGGGCCGAGGGCTTGAAAAGCTTTGGCTTAAGCGTTAAGGTGCAGCACGCTGCGCCCCTACAGTGCCCCTTGACCATTTTATTGACGTACAGCACGATGCTCTCGGCTCTCGGCTCTCGGCTCTCGGCTCTCGGCTCTCGGCTCTCGGCTCTCGGCTCTCGGCTCTCGGCTCTCGGCTCTCGGCTAGCCATGCCTGGCCCCTACAATGTCCTGTCCCTCTGCGCTTTCTGCCCTTGTTTGCAACACCATCCGCCCCATTTCCCCGCTTGCTTTATGATGTTCACCATGAGTCTTTCTTCTCAGCCCCTGATCGGGGTCGTCATGGGCAGCAGGTCGGAT
>NZ_JQKG01000049.1 GCF_000745915.1 Deinococcus misasensis DSM 22328 | reverse complement strand
ACAGACAGGTTGTTTTCCAGGGCTTCCAGAGCCTTCTGCATGTGTTCGCGGGTGTAATCGTAGATCTGTTTCACACGTCCTCCTGGGGAAAGGGGTGGGCTCGGGGCCCATCAGACGCACACGCGTCAGTCCGTGAACCATCTTACTACCAAGTGGGGATTTGAGCCATTAGCCGAGGGCCGAGGGCCGAGAGCCGAGAGCCGAGAGCCGAGAGCCGAGAGCCGAGAGCCGAGAGCCGAGAGCCGAGAGCATCGTGCTGTGCGTCCAGAAAATCGTCAAGGGGACTTGTAGGGGCGTAGCAGACAAGGAGACCAAGCCAAGGCCTTCTTTTTTACACAAGAAGCGTATCGTGATGCACCCTGCAAGCTTTTGCAAAAGCATTCTTTTGCCCTCGGCCCTTGGCCCTCGGCAGATCAAGTAAACTCTTAACACCATGTTGCTTGCTTTCTCTGGCCACCGTTTCCTGATCGAAGATGCCCTGAGGCGTGAAGTCGAAAAACACGGCCTGAACCACCGCGACATCACCCGCCTGTCTCCAGAGGAGATCACTCTGGACGCGGTTCTGCCGCACCTGCAAAGCAGTCTGTTCGGCCCGAGTGGGGTGATTCTGGACTTCGAGGGCATCAAGAACCCCAAAGAGGTCATCGAGGTGTGTGGGAAATCCGATGCAGTGGTGGTGATCATTGATCCTGCTGCGCCTGCCACCCGCATCAAGTCCTACGAGAAGCTCGGGCAGCACTTTCCCCTCCCCTCCCCAGCCAAAACCGGAGACATTGCAGGATGGACCATGGCAAGGGCCAAACTGCACAAGTTGCCTCTGGAAAAAGATGCAGCATTCTGGCTTGCAGAGGTGTTCCAGACGGATCTCGCCAGCATCGAAAGCGAACTGTACAAACTCACTTTGATTGCCGAGGGCAAAGTGGGTCTGGATCTGGTGCGGCGCACCGTCAACTTGAACCCTCCCGGCGATTCTTTTCAGATGCTCGGGGCGGCCACCGCTGGAAACACCCGAGCAGCCCTTTCACAGTTGGACCGCCTCATGGCTTCTGGCGAGGACCCGTTCAAACTGCTCGGGGCGGTGGTGTGGCAGTACAGTCTGGTCGCCAAATGTGTGGCTCTGCGCAAGGAACAGCCCGGCATTCAGGAGAATGAAGCTGCACAAAAACTCGGGGCCAAACCTTTTCCCACCAAAAAAGCCTTGGAAGTGGCCCGCAAACTCAATGAGACCAAAATCCGACTGCATCTGGAGCGCATCATGGAGGCCGATTTCGCCATGAAGCGAGGGGTGGACCCGAGCAGCACCCTGGAACGCCTGATGGTGCAACTCAGCCTGAACTGAGTCCTGCCCCAAACTTGGAACGCACCAGACCATAAATGCCTGCATCGAAGTGGTCTTCGATGACCGAGTACGCCAGTTCGAGCACCTGTCCCTGACTTTCTGCGAAGTAGTTCCCGGCAAATTTGGCAAAGGATGCGGTTTGCACGTCCAGAGGCTCGTATTTCCAGACCAGCGATTCGAGTTCCAGCGAGGTGGAGACCTCTTTGTTTTTGATCTGGCCGGATTCACCGAGGAACACAATTCCAGAGCCCACTGCTGCGTAGTGGGTGGGGTGGTTTTGCAAATACTGTTTGGTGAGGGGGTCTCTGGCGTGTTTCTGGGTCTGGGTCCCTGAGGGAACCATCAACACCGTGAACTCTGGGGCAGAGGGGAAAGCGTAGTGGGGGGTCAGGACCAATCCTCCACTGGTCTGGATGGATCCTCTGGTGCGGGCAAGGGTGCACACTTCGATGTCGGTGCGGGTTTGTTTGGCGTAACTCAGGACACTGGTGAACACCCCGAGTTCGTATTCGCTGACCCCGGGGTAAATCAGCATGCCAAAACGCATGCTCACTCCCGGTACTTCAGCACGTAACTCTTGCGGGTCACGGGGGGGCTCAGCTCACACCGTTGTTGTTGCTCCAGTGTGTCCAGCACATGTTGTTGCTGATCGGGTGCCAGCCGTTCATGGACACGCAGGTAGCGCAGGGCGGTTTCGGGCGAATCAAAGAGCCTTGGATGTGAATCGGTTACGTCATAAAGTTCCAGCCATCGCATGGGAAAATTTTATCAAAATTTTGATGTGAAATGAAAAAAGCCAGTGGAGGGTGGTCCACTGGCTCAAAACTTCAGATTCAAGCCTGAGACTGGCGTTTCAGGGCTGCGGCCACAAAGGCTTTGAACGGAGGGCTGGGACGCATGGGACGGGATTTGAACTCGGGGTGGGATTGCAGGGCCACAAAGAAGGGGTGGTCTTTCAGTTCGATGGCTTCCACCAGACCAGCACCTCTGCCTTGCATGCCGGGGGTCACGCCCGAGATCACCAGACCGGCATCCTTGAGTTGCTGCACGTAAGCCGGGTTCACCTCGTAACGGTGGCGGTGGCGCTCCATCACGGTTCCGCCATTGGGAACCCCGTAAATTTCGCCCAGTTTGGTGCCGGCTTCCACTTTCATGGGCCAGTCTCCAAGGCGCATGGTGCCTCCCATGCCTTCCACTTCCAGTTGCTCGGGCATCAGACCGATCACCTGATGCTGGGTGTACTGGTCAAACTCGCTGGAGTTGGCCTGTTCCAGTTTGCAGATGCTGCGGGCATACTCGATCACTGCGATTTGCATGCCAAGGCAAATCCCGAGGTAAGGGATTTTCTGCTCTCTGGCGTAGCGCGCAGTGCGGATTTTCCCTTCGATGCCCCGGATGCCGAACCCACCGGGCACCAGAATGGCATCGGTGCCTTTGAAGTGCTCAGCAATGTCCTCGTCGGTGACGTCTTCGGTGTTGACCCATTTGACGTTCAGGCGGGCATTGTTGCCAATGGCTGCGTGCTCCAGAGACTCCAAGAGGCTCTTGTAGGCATCGGGCATGGCGGTGTATTTCCCGGCAATGGCGATGGTGACTTCGTTCTCGGGGCGTTTCATCACCTGCACGGCGTTTTGCCAGACGCTCAGGTTGGGGGTGACTTTCTCCATTTCGAGTTGCTTTTCCACAACACGCCCGAGTCCCTGTTCTTCAAAGGCAATCGGCAGTTCGTAGATGTTGGCGACATCGTAACTGGTGAACACCCGTCCGGGCATCACCGAGGTGAACAGGGCAATCTTCTTGGCGATGTCCTGAGGCAACTCCACCTTGGAACGCACAATGATGGCGTCCGGTGAAATCCCGACGCTGCGCAGGGTGGCCACGCTGTGCTGGGTGGGTTTGGTTTTGAATTCGTGACTGGTTTCCAGATAAGGCACCAGGGTCACATGCACGAACATGGTGTTTTCGATGCCCTCGTCGAAACGCATCTGGCGGATGGCTTCCAGAAAGGGGGTGCTCTCGATGTCACCGACGGTTCCACCGACCTCCACAATCACGATTTCGGCACCGGCACGCTCTCCGGCAGCACGGATGCGGTGTTTGATCTCGTCGGTGATGTGGGGGATCACCTGCACGGTCTGGGAGAGGTACTCTCCGGCACGCTCTTTGCGAATCACGGTCTGGTACACCTGTCCGGTGGTGATGTTGGACCCCTCGGGGATGTCCATGTCCAGAAAGCGCTCGTAGTTGCCGATGTCCAGATCGGTTTCGCTGCCCCCAGAGGTCACGAACACTTCGCCGTGCTCGTAGGGACGCATGGTTCCTGCATCAATGTTGATGTAGGGATCGATTTTCACAGCAGTGACTTTGTAGCCTCTGGAGCGCAAAAGGGCCCCGAGTGAACTGGTGACCACGCCTTTACCAAGGCTGGACACCACGCCGCCTGTCACGAAGATGTATTTCATGTTGCTCCTCTCGAAAACAAAAAAAGAACGCTTCAGACCCTTCTTGCTGGTCCGATGACGTGTGGCCGGGTTGGGGTGTTTGCTTGAGGAAAAACAGCAAAAAAAATGCCGAAGCGCTCAAGCCTTCGGGTCTTTATTGTAGCACGAAAGGCACAACGCAAGCAAAGAAGGATACACAGGAGGGGCAGGGAGCGAACAAAGTCTGGCCTCTGGCGTGTCATTGGAGAAAGCCGTCACCCGTCAGGGAAAAGAACACCCTGAAACTCTGACTTGTACAGATCACTCCAGATCTCTAAACAAGAGGAGTTGAGCTTTGGGATCGAGGATCCAAAAATTTACAATAGACAGTTCACAGCAAGTAACTGTCCCTTAGCGTGTGCTGGTTTCTGTGGGTATTGGTGATCCAAAAACATCAAGATTCTGATGTGATTGGTGCAATCGCAAAGGATGCTGATTTATCGGAAAGGTCCTTGGGAATACTGATCCCCAACGCAGGAAAAACCACCTGCTGATATTCAATAAAGCTGTTTGGATCCCGTGCTGCCAAGATATTTTGAATGTTTTCGATGTAACCTGTGTCATTTAACAGAATCTGGCCTTCAAAATCCACGGATACACCACATTCAGCGGTGGTTTCAATCAGCGTTAAGCCTCGGCCTGGTTCGAAACTCAGCTTGAGGAAAGGATCCCAATAAAAATCAGAGGTTTCATCAGAAAAACGGCTTTCAAGAGAACGCTTTGGAACAAGGCCAAGTGAATTTGCGGCCTCCTGAGAGGTCATCCCAAATCGCAGGGGTCCTGCACCAACACCCACTTGAATGGTCAAATGAAGCTTATTCACACAACAACAATACAAGATACCTTAGAAATCAACCATCAGCACTTATGAAACTGCATCAATGGATTTCTTCGAACAAGCGCATTCCTGATTTTTTGCTGACTGCTGAAAGCTGATCACTGACCGCTTCTCAACACTTCACGGACTGCCAGAGCAAATTCCACGGCGTGTTCTCCATCTCCATGCAAACAGAGGGTGTCTGCTTGCAGCGCAATCTTCTGACCCCCAAGTGCCGTCACATGACCACTGGCAATTTCTCTGGCCTGATTCAGGGCAGCTTCTGTGGAGTGGTGCAGGGCGTCAGGGTGGCTTCTGGGCGTCAGGGAACCGTCGGGTTGATAGGTGCGGTCCATAAAGGCTTCTTGCCAGACCTTCATGCCCACTTCGCGGGCAGCCTGAATGTGGGCACTGCCTGCGAGGCCGTAAAAAACCACATCCTGATGCTGCTCCAGAATGCCGTGCACGGCTGCTCGGGCCAGATTCAGGTCCCGAGCGGTCTGGTTGTAAAGGGCACCATGCAATTTAACGTGGTGCAAGGGAATCTCGATGGGGTTCAGGATGCCCAGCATGCCTGCCACCTGAAACGTCACCAGTTCATAAACCTCTTGTGGGGTCACCTGTTGTTCCAGACGGCCAAAGTTGGCACGGTCCAGAAAACCGGGGTGTGCCCCCACATGCACCCCATGGTCCAAGCACAGCAGGGCCGTTTCACGGATGAGAGAGGGACTTCCTGCATGGAATGCACAGGCGATGTTGGCACTGTCAATGGTTTCAATCAGTTGATGGTCAAAAGGAGCACCTTCTGCAAGGTCACAGTTCAGGTCCATGATGGTTCAATATACCTGCTCAGGAGCTTCTGAAGCCTGAGGTTGTTTTGGTGTTGCTCACGCAGGGCTCTGGTGGCCTCCTGAATGGACACCTCCTGAAACTGGATGTGCTGCCCTGGCAACACCTGCCCGAGTTTCCAGAGGTCCGCCTGAATCACCTGCAAGATGCGCGGATAACCTCCGGTGGTCTGGGCATCGGAAAGCAGCACAATGGGCTGTCCACCTGAGGGCAACTGCACGGTTCCGGGCAGCACAGCCACACTGTACATTTCTGCAGTGCGTTGCAACCGGATGGGTGGGCCTTCCAGACGGAGTCCCATGCGGTCTGATTGGGCCGTCACCTGAAACACTTCATGCACTGCTGGATGGTCTTCCCACTCTGGACCCCGAATGACCTGCACTTTGAGCAAGGCTGGAAGAGGCTCTGCAGAAAGAAAGAAACGGCCTTTCATGATGGGATTCGGACCCAGAGCTTTGATCACCATCCCGGCCTGAATCCGGGGAGGCCCCACCCCACTTCGAAGGTGGGTGCTGCGGCTTCCCAGCACTTCGGGGACATCCAGACCTCCCGGCAAAGCGAGGTAAGCTCTGGCCCCCGAGGGGGTGGGTTTGAATTCGAGGCAATCGCCGGTTTTCAAGTGAAGTGCCCTCTGGCCTTGCACCCTCTGGCCGTTCAGAACGGCATGCAAACCAGAGCCTGCCAGCCCCACCCATCCTTCAGAAGCGGCTTCCAGTTGCAGACCGCCCAAGGTGATTTCCAGTGTGGCAGCTTGCGGGACATTCCCCAACAAAAAGTTGGCAAGGCGATGTCCCTGAAGGTCAAGGGCACCGCTCTGGGAGACCCCATGCTGGCGGAATCCCTGCCTGCCCAGATCTTGCACGAGGGTCAAGAGGCCCGGCTTGAGGATGTTGAGGTGCATTCTGTTCATCGCCTTTGGTCCCTGCCCAGTGTACCGAAAAGCTCCGAAAGCATCACCTGAGGTGCTGAAGTTTCTCCAGACAACGCACCAAACCGCTGCGGCCATCATCACAACCCACCTGAAAAAAAGGACCATAATGAAAAGAACACTGTGCAAACAAAACCATGTTGAACACATGTTGAACATGGTTTTCGTCCAGATCTGAACACAACATCACGCTTTCACAACCTCAGGAGGGGAAAATGATGGACCGCAGATGGTTGTTGCTTGGCCTGTTGGCTCTGGCTGCATGCTCACCCCAGACACCACCACCCACAGGCACCAAGATCAAAGCCGGTGAAGGTGGAACGGTGCTGGCCGACAATCCACAGGATGGACAACTGGACATCGACAAAGGAAAACTGCTTGAAGATGCCATCATCTCTGTGGGCCTCACCACCACACCCAACCCTCCCACAGGGGTGACAGGAAACTTCAATGCTCTGGCCGTGCGGGTCTCTGGCATTCAGGGAAGGCCCATTCCCGATCCTCTGGAAACCGGGATTTCCTGTCCCAGTGGCCTCCGGCTGCGCATCAGCTTTCCTGCCAACACCCCCAGAGCGAATGAGTTGCGCATCTACAACACCGACAATGGCTGGAAACAGTTGGTGCCTTATCAGGTCAACCTGCAAGAAAACCATGTGGTGGGGTGCATGGCGTCCCTCAAAGCTGGCACCAGCGTGTACACCCTCGGGATTCCAGAGAGCAGTTTCAACATGTCAGGTGGCACGTCTGAAAACTTTGCTGCTCAGGGACAGGAAGTCTTCCCCAAATCCCTCACGGCTTTTCGCATGAAATATCAAGGTACCCTTCCACCAGACCCTTCCATGACTTACAAAGTCACCCTCACGGGTCCAGAGGGGTGGAACAACAATCAGCCTTATCAGCGTGCTCTGTCTCCAGACACCAGCGCATTCGAGGCTTTTTCCGTGGATGCTGCACCCGTTTCAGGCACCTACACTTACAGCTATTCCGATGGGGTCAAAACCTTCAGCGGAACTTTCAACATCAACGCACAGAGCACCCTTCCAAGGCCCTCTGGCCTGCAGGTGACCCGCAAACCCCAAACATCCAACACCTTCAGTGTCAGCTGGACGGCCCCTGAAGGCATTCCGCTGTTCCTACAAGAAACCACGGTTTTTCAACTGGGAGAGAATCCAGCCCTGCTTGCCTCCGACGTTGGGGGGTCTCCTGCAGAATTGACCCTCCCCAATTTTGATCCGCAAAAGACCTATGCATTTTGCGTGTTGGCTTACGGCCAGAATCCGCAAACCACAGATTTTGGGGTTCAGGTGAACGAATCCCGCAGTTGCACCACCAGCATCACTCTGGAATGAAGTCTGCAGATCCAGACCCTCTGTGTTCACACAGGGGGTTTTTGTGACATGTGAATGTCAGAATGAGGCATGGAGACGAGCCTGCTGGAACTGGTGGAATCTCGGGGCCAGATTGCACCTGCAGATTGGGTGCAGTCCGCCCTGGAGGCCAGCCGTCAATCCATCTCGCGGGGCATCACCGAAGGATCTGTGGAGTTTGCACGCCTGACCGCTGACCATGCCCGGGAGCACCACCTTTCTGAACAACTGGTGGTGGCCCTCAACAACCTTGGGCACCTTTTGCTGTTGCACGATCAGCCTTACGATGCACTGAATGCCCTGTCAGAAGCGTCCATTTTGCTGGAACACTCCAACCTGCTCTCTGAGAAAACCCGCAATTTCAATTTTCTGGGTGCCGTCTATCAGGTGCTTGGCAGCCTTGAAAATGCCCATAGACATTACGAAAAAGCCCTCGAAATGGCACGGTCCAATCAAGACCAGATCATGCAGGCACGCATCCTGAACAACATGTCCCTGCTGTTGCAACAACAGAAAAAATTCAAGGATGCCCTGTTCACCATCCAGCAGTCCGAGCAGATCTGGCGTGAGCAGAACAACCCTGCCATGCTTTGCCAGACACTGGTGAATAAAATTGGACTGGAACTGGAATGCCTGCCTCCAGAAGATCCTGCTCTGGCAGCCCACATGCAGGAGGTCTGGCAATGGCTGGACCTGCAAGACGACATCTACCAGAGGATCGCCATGTTGCAGCACGAAGCGGTGTTGCGCATCCGCACCCATGCCCCGGATCAAGCCATTGCTGCAGGGATGCAAGCTCTGGAACTGTCTCAAGCCCACCAGATCACAGACCTTGAAGCCCACACCCACATGGTTCTGGGCGAGGTGTTGCACACCACAGGGCTTGCTCTGGAAGCCCTTGAACATTTGCAAAAAGCCATCGTGATGTTCAGGGAACTGGACTACCAGGAAAGCCTGCTGCATCCCCTCAAGAAAGTGGTGGATGTCTTGAAAACCCTCCGGCGGTTTGAAGAAGCCCTGCAACACCACGAAGAACTGTATCAACTGGATCAGGAGATCCGCACGGCTGCCGCCACCCAGCAACTGGAAATTCTGGCCTTCCAGAGAAAACTGGAGCAAAGCCAGCACGAAGCGGAACTGGAACGCATCCGCAGTGAAGAACTGGAGCAACTGGTTCAGGAGCGCACTGCAGAACTGGAATCCGCCTACCTTGAAATGCTGGAAAGGCTGGCCATTGCTGCAGAATTCCGGGACAGCGACACCGGTGAACACACCGTCCGGGTCGGTGAACGGGCCGCCGAAGTGGCCAGACACCTCGGGATGCCAGAGGAACGGGTGCAGGTGCTGAGGTTGGCCGCAAGGCTGCACGATGTGGGGAAAATCGCCATCTCGGACACCATTTTGCACAAACCGGGCAAACTCACTGATGAAGAATACACCACCATCAAAGCCCACACCCTTGCAGGTGCCCGCATGCTTTCTCAGGCCCAGTCTGAACTGATCCGCATGGCCGAAACCATTGCCCTGACCCACCACGAGAAGTGGGATGGCACGGGGTATCCCAACGGCCTCAAAGGGGAAGAAATCCCTCTGGAAGGACGCATTGTGGCAGCAGTGGACGTGCTGGATGCTTTGATGAGCGAGCGCCCTTACAAAGAGGCATGGACGCTGGAAGCCGCTCTGCATGAAATCGAAATGCAGTCAGGAAAGCACTTTGATCCCAGGGTGGTGCAGGTGCTCTTGATGCTCCACCGCTCAGGCACAACCTGATGCTTTCAGCGGGCCAGTTTTTCAAGGTGCATTTTGCGGAATTTGGCCACCTTGGGAGCAATCACGGCCCGACAATACCCCTGACCGGGATTGTTCAGGTAGTAATTGCGGTGGTATTCCTCCGCAGGATAAAACACCTCCAGAGCTTTCACTTCGGTCACGATGGGCTGGTCATGGATGCCCAACTGGTTGAAGTGTTCGATGACTTCCTCTGCGACCTGCCTCTGGTCATCGTTGTGGTACAGCACAACAGAACGGTACTGGGTGCCCACATCTGCCCCCTGACGGTTCAAGGTGGTGGGGTCGTGGATGGTGAAAAACACCTCCAGAAGTTCACGGTATGTGATCACCAGAGGATCGTAGGTGACGTTCACCACTTCGGCATGGCCCGTGGTTCCGGCACACACCTGTTTGTAGGTGGGGGATTCGGTGTCTCCTCCAGCGTAGCCCGATTCCACATTCAGGACCCCCTTCAGCTGTTGAAAGACGGCTTCCAGACACCAGAAACAACCGCCTCCGAGTGTGGCATGGTGCGTGACGTGCATCAACCTTCCCCTCCCTTCAGGTTCATCAGTTGATTCTACGCCCTTTGTGCCCCAAGATTGTGGGATTTTGCTCAGGGACAGCCCTTATCATGTCCCCATGGACTACCCCGAGGACTTCTACACCTGCGCCCTCTGCCCGAGGCTCAAAGCGTGGCGGGAACAGGTGGCCCAGGAGAAACGCAAAGCCTACCGACACGAAACCTACTGGGGAAAACCTGTTCCCGGTTTTGGAGACCCAGAGGCCCGGATTGTGATGGTTGGACTGGCTCCCGGTGCACATGGGGCAAACCGGACCGGACGCATGTTCACTGGAGATGCCAGCGGAAATTTCCTGTACCCAGCCCTGTTCCGTGCTGGCCTGAGCAACCAACCCACAGCCATTTCCAGAGACGACGGTTTGCAGTTGATCGACCTGTTCATTGCAGCCTCGGGCAGGTGTGCCCCTCCAGACAACAAACCCACCCCTGAGGAACTCCGAAATTGCCAGAAATGGCTCAAGTTTGACCTGCAAAGGCTGCAAAATCGCAAGGTGACTCTGGCGATTGGGGCCATTGGGCATGAATATTTCTTGCGAGCGATGGGCTGGAAACCGTCGCAGTACACCTTCAAGCATGGAGCGGAACATGTGTTGCCAGATGGGACGGTCCTTCTGGATTCTTACCATGTCAGCCAGCAGAACACGGCCACAGGAAGATTGACCGCAGAGATGTTTGATGGGGTGCTGGAACGTGTAAAAGTGCTGACATCCATGTGAAGACGACATCTTCTAAGTGAAAACCCCATTTGAAAATTCAGTTTTCAGAAGGCTTGAAAGCCCTAGACTTCTTGAATAAGGAGTCGTCATGGAAATTGCTGCCCGACTAGAAACCTTCAAACAGCAGGTCCCTCAACGGATTGCCCACATTCAAGGTGAAGAGGCCACCAAACAGGCTTTGATTTTGCCGTTTCTGAATTTGCTGGGTTATGACGTTTACAATCCCACGGAAGTCAGGCCCGAGTATGCAGCAGATTTCGCCCTCAAGAAAAGAGGGCAGTTTGAGAAGGTGGATTACGCCATCCTGATCGAAGGTGAAGTGTCGATTTTGATTGAGGCCAAAGCCCACAATCAAAAAACCGAAATTTACAGCGGTCAACTGGCCCGTTACTTCAATTCCACACCGACAGCAAGGGTTGCCATTGTCACCAATGGCATCGAATACCGTTTTTTCACCGACTTGAAAGAGAAAAACATCATGGACAGCGAAGCTTTCATGGTGTTCAATGTGCTGGACCACGACAGCAGCGATCTGGAGCTTCTGCAGCGTTTCACAAGGGCACAATATCAGGCCGCTTCGATCAGCAGTCTGGCAGACGAAGTGATGTGCCTGCAAAACATCACCACCTACATCTACAACGAACTGCAAAACCCTTCCGAGGCTTTTGTGCGGTTTGTGGTGGAAGAACTCAACCTCAAACAGCGCATCACCACCCGGGTCGTGGAAAGGTACACCCCCATCCTGAGAACAGCCATTCAAAATGCACTGACAGAATTGCAATCTGGTGCAAATCCGGTCTCCTCTGCCCCTCCTGCACCTGCAATTTCCAGACCTGCGCCTTCCCGAAAGCCAAGAGCAGAATCCTCTGGTGCACCTGCCCTTTCTCTGAACGAGGAAGAATCTGCCGTACTGGAAAGCCTGCAAGAAATCCTCGGGGTTCAAACCGTCTGCCAGAGGGATCAGGAAGATGTGGTGTTGTGCAAAACCTCTGGCGAAGGCTGGATTTTGCGTTTCAACACACGCCATGCCAAACCCCATCTGGTTTTCAATCTGGCTCCAGAGGTGGCCCGTGAAAAAGCTGGGCATGTGTTCTTTTTCGGGCATCCTCTGGGAAGCAAAGCCCTGTTTTCTTCTCTGGCAGACCTGTATGGCATGCAGGAGGTCATTCTTCAAAGCTTGCATGCTTGATGACCACGCTTAAACATCACCCTGCCCCAGAGGCGCTTTTCGGGTAAAGTCCTTGTTAACCCAGGCGCCCCACCGGGCATCCTTTCCGCCTTTTCGCTGTTTCTTTGAGAGGTGATGTTGTGTACGAAAAATTTGATGTTGTGGTTCACCCTGTGCCAGAGTTGCGGGGTGAATTGACCGCTCAGCCCAGCAAGAATTACACCACCCGTTACCTGATTGCTGCGGCCCTGTCGGGTTCTGAAACGCTGGTGCGGGGTGTGGCGACCAGTGAGGACAGCCATGCTTTGCAAGAGTGCCTGAAAAGCTGGGGGGCCACCCTGACCCCTGAGGGGCAAGACATGCGGGTGCAGGGTTTCGGACAGAACCCT
The DNA here is from genome assembly GCF_000745915.1 of Deinococcus misasensis DSM 22328. Classification (NCBI taxonomy): domain Bacteria; kingdom Thermotogati; phylum Deinococcota; class Deinococci; order Deinococcales; family Deinococcaceae; genus Deinococcus; species Deinococcus misasensis. Next base: position 16,381 of record NZ_JQKG01000049.1, on the reverse strand, counting down.
CTGGATGGGCAGACCCTCAATCCGCACAATGCAGGTGCGGTGGCCCGGTTCCTGATGGCTCTGGCTGGACTGACCTCTTACACGAAGTTCATCACCGATTACCCCGAGAGCCTTGGGAAACGCCCGCACGGCGACCTGTTAAAAGCTCTGGAAACCCTCGGGGCCAGAACCACTTCGCAGGAAGGCCGTCTGCCCATTGAAATCTGGGGCAACCTGCAAGGGGGCAAGGTGGAGGTCAACGCCACCCTGTCCAGTCAGTACACCTCGGGTTTGATGTTTCTGGCTCCCCTGCTGCCTGATGGTCTGGAAATCACCTTGCTGGGAGACATCAAGAGCCCCGGTCCTTTGAAGCAAACCATCGAGACCCTGAGGGTTTTCGGAGTGACAGTGGAGCATGCAGAGGACCTGAGAACCATCACCATCCCCGGAGGCCAGAGGTACCATGCTCCCGAAGTCACCGTACCCGGCGATTACCCGGGAAGCAGTGCCCTGCTCAGTGCCGCAGCAGTGATGCCCGGCGAAGTGGTGATACACAACTTGCACGAGCATGACCTGCAAGGAGAACGCCTGAGCATCGAGGTGCTGCAAAGCATGGGGGCAGACATCGTGCGCTCTGGGAGCACCGTGACCGTTCGCGGAGGCAAACCCCTCAAAGCCGTGCTCAAAGATGGTGACCTGTTCACCGATGCCGTGCAGGCCCTGAGTGCTGCTGCGGCCAGCGCGGAAGGCCAGACCACCTGGGAGAACGTCTACACCTTGCGCCTCAAAGAGTGTGACCGCATTTCAGACACCAGAGCGGAACTGCTGAAACTCGGGATTGATGCTTCTGAAACCGAAGACAGCTTAAGTGTGACTGGAAAAGAAACCCTTGAGGGGGGCATCACCGTGGATGGTCACGGCGACCACCGCATGATCATGATGCTGTCCATTCTGGGCATGCGGGCACAGAAACCCATCACCATCACTGGAGCGCACCACATCCGCAAGAGTTACCCCGGCTTTTTCGAGCACATGATGCAACTCGGGGCAAAGTTTGATTTTCTGGAATTGACCTGAGCCTTTGCTGCATTGATCCATATAGAGCATTTGACAGAGAAATAAGAGGTTCATACTTGAGGCCGTGTTGTTTGAAATAGAAGGATTTAAAAGAATCCTTCTATTTCACTGATAAACGCAGTAGATCCGTGAAACAGAACAAGACCCCTCTGGAAAAGCCAGAGGGGTTTCTCTTGTGCAGAACAGCTCAGAAGCGGATCAAAACGGCATCCAGCATCTCTGCTTTGCGGAGGTTCTCCAACCAGATGCCCCGGTTTTCTCCGGTCTGCAAATCAATCAGGTCGTCCAGAGGACGCAACTCTTTGTCACCTTTCCTGAAAACCACAGGTTCACCGGGTCGGGCTTCGATGGTCCATCCTGCATCATGCAAACCCACTGCGATCAGGAAACGCAGCACCATCCAAGGGTAATGGTCGTCCTGAGGATATTGAGGATGCCGCATGCGCTCGAAGAGCCAGTACCTTTTGCCATCGTCCAGCAGTTGCAGGGTGATCTGCTCCAGGGTCTGTCCGGTCACCACCGGACGGTAATTGTTGCTGAAGTCACGCCAGAATGGCACCCACACCCGTTCACCAACGGTTTCCCAGGTGATGTCCTGCAATTTGTTGAAAGCGTCGGGGCCACCCAGAAACTTCAGCAACTGGAGTTCCTGTTCCTGAGGGTTTTCCAAGAGGTGAAGGGCACTTTCTGAACGGTCTTCGGTGGTTGCCTTGGTGAGGGAACGCAGGGCAGCGATGCGTTTTTGCATGCTCGGGTGGGTTTGCAAGGCGTCTTCGCTGGTGTTGCTCTCTTCGTAGTGGCGCAACCAGAGCTCCTGAATTTTGGGCACGGTCAGGTAAGCCTCGTACCCACCCAAAATGGGGGGTTTGTACCCCGAGTTGAGCACGGGCACCACTTCACTGCGCCAGTAATGGTCGAAACTGCCTCCAAGGTGACCGACTTTTTGCAGGGCGGACTCCATCACTCTGGGATGGGTGAACTGGGCTGCAAACCGGTCTGCCTGATATTCCTGCGCTCTGGAAATGCCGTGGGTGAGTTTCAGGTACATGTTGCCGTAAGCCGTGAAGATTTTTCCAATGAAAGTGTCGGACATGCTGTTGACCGTGCGAAACAGGGCCGAGCGGGTCTGGTGAATGAACGCTCCCAAACGGGTGTCACCACCGTGATAGTGGCCGTATTCGTGGGCCAACACCGCTTTGAATTCCTGCTCAGTGAGCATGTGCATCAGGGGAAGACCGATGGCCATACGGCGCTTTTTGAAAAGGCCAAAAAAACCCAGGCTTTCTTGCACCCACGCGTTGTTTTCAAAAATCAGGTACACCTCGTCTGGCATGGGTTGACCTGTGCGCTCTGCCAGCCCCTTGAGCATCTGGTGCAAACGGGGGTGGTTTTGCAAATTGAGGCGCAAACCGGGGGCCTCGAAGCGTTCAAACCTCGGGAAAACATTCCAGAGGATGATCCCTCCAAAAACCACACACACCAGATAGACCTTGATCAGGCCCACTGCAAAACTGTGGGTGGCGAGGGTCAAAAAGATGGGCAATCCGAGCAGGCCCAATCCGATGCCCAGAGCCAGCACATAAAAACCAATCATCAAAGCAAGTGCAATCAACGCCCGATACATCAATGTCCGATTCATGCATCCATGATAATCAATTTGTGGATTTCAGGCATCCGTCAGATGATTTAAAGGGTTAACATTATTCCATTTACAGTTCACAGCAGACCCTCAAAAACACGAGGCACCTGAAAGTGCACCCACTCAAAGACCATGCTTTCAATCTGCATTTGAAAAAGAACGGCCTTGTTGTCCCTCAAGAAGTGGGCTGTCTGTTTTGATCCCCATCCCCTGCAAATGTTCCAGCCATGCCCCTGAAGTGAGCTTGCCTTCTTTGATGTTGAGGAGGTCCTCAAAAGGCTGCACTTGATGGCCTTTCCTCTGGCACACCACTTGTTCTCCAGGCAAGGTGTAAACCTGCCAACCTTGCCCATGCAAGGCCAGAACCACCTGCAAACGCAAATGGTGCCATGAGAGGTCTTCATTGACCTGGGAAGCGGGTTTCAGTCGGGCCAGAAGCTGGTGGCGGCTCTGGTAAGATCCGAGTTTTTCAGCAAGGTCCAACCAGCAAAGGGCCTGAAACGCAGAGCGGTACAGGACAAGTTGTGCCTGCCAGAGCGGAATCCACACTTTTTCGCCCACCTCGGTCCAGTGCAGCGTCTGAAAATGGTCTGCATCTGACCCCGCAAAGTGACGGAGCACCACCCTTTCCAGTTCTGAGGACCCTTCCAGCAAACCCAGAGCACTGTGTCCCTCGTCTGACAGCTCTTTGCGAACCATCCGCATCAGGGCGTCTTCGCGGGTTTCCAGCGAGGGGTGGGTGTCAAAGGCATCTTCTTGCTCGGGGTCTCGCAGGTTTCTGGCGTCTTCGCTCTGGAGGTAATGCAGGTAACCCTCCAGAATGGGGGGATGGTGGCCGGTGTTCAGGACAGGCAAAACTTCGGTTTCCCAGTAGGCTTCAAAGGTGGACCCGAGGGTGCTCACCTTGCGCAGAGCACTGCACATGGTCTCTGGACTGGTCAATGTGGCCCCGAGGCGGTCTGCGGTCATCTCCTGCTGTCTGGAGATGGTCTGGGTCATCTGCAAAAAGAGCGTGCCGTACCACAAGAACGGTCCATTGAACACCGAGCCTTCCAGCGTCTTCACTGTGCGAATCATGGCCTGACGGGTGCCGTACAGAAAACCACCCAGTCGGGTGTCTCCGGCCTGATAATGGCCGTATTCGTGGCCCAGCACGGCTTTGAATTCCTGTTCTGACAGCACCTGCATCAGGGGAAGCCCCAGACCCATGCGGCGTTTTCCCCTGAAGACCACAAAAGTGCTTTCCTGCACCCATGCGTTGTTTTCCAGCATCAGGTAGATTTCGTCCGGAAGGGGTTGACCGGTTTCCTGTGCAATGTCTTGCAGGAGGGACCGCAACCTCGGGTGTTCTGAGAGGTGAATCCGTGGACCCGGAGGCCGAAAATGCCGGTATCTGGGCACGATGGCCCACAGCAACAGCAAACCTGCCACTTCGGCGGTCCACTCGGGGGTGTTCAGGGGTTGGTGTTGCACCCAACTGGCGTAAAGGGGAACCCCCATGAGGCCCAGAGCCAGCATCCACATCAGCACGTAAAGCACCCCCATCAGGGTGAGGACCTGAAGCAACCGTTGCCTGTGCGGATTGTGGTACAGGTTTTTCATGGGCTGAATCCATGATAGCCAGAAGGCTCTGGCCATTTGTCTCTGCTGGATTGTGAAGAGGGTCGAGATCATATGACTCACCTTGGTGGGACAAACAAGAAAGCCCTCAGCAATCAGCTTTCAGCGGTCAGCAAGAAGAAAAACCTTCTCTGCGTTAAGACAGAAAACGGAAAAACTCCATCGCTTTGCCTCTTTGAAAATCTTTGTTTTCGATTCAAGGCACAAAGGTGTGCTTTTGGCTGATGGCTGAACACGGACCGCTTTTCCAGATGACTTTTCAAAGGCCAGAGGTTGTCCCGACTTAAATTGTGAGCCAATGATTAACTTTTACTTAGTATAAAGTGATATCATTTAGATACGAGGAGGATATGATGGAAAGCAAAGAAATTCGATTGACCAGTTTACCGGGAGCCCTGATGTTCTTCGTCAATCTGGGGGTGTTTGGGGCAGGCGTTTACAGCCTCACGCAAGACTCTGGAGCCACTGCCCTGCTGGGCATCGTGCTGATGGTGGTGGCCTTCTTCATGCTGTTTGGCAACTATGTGGTGCAGCCCAATCAGGCGGTGGTGGCCACCCTGTTCGGACGTTATGTGGGCACCAACCGGGTGAACGGATGGTACTGGACCAACCCTTTCACCTCCAGAAAAAGCATCTCCCTCAGGATCCGCAACTTCAACAGCGAGCGCCTGAAAGTCAACGACCTGCACGGCAACCCCATCGAAATTGCCGCTGTGATCGTCTGGAAAGTGGTGGATTCCGCCAAAGCCAGCTTCGATGTGGAAAGCTATGTGAACTTCGTGGCCATCCAGAGCGAAACCGCCCTGCGCCATCTGGCCTCACGCTACCCCTACGATGACCACGACGCTGCTGGCCTCTCCCTGCGAGGCAACGCCGATGAAGTGGTGCAAACCCTCAGCAATGAGCTGCAAGCCCGCCTGACCGCTGCTGGTGTGGAAATTCTGGAAGCCCGCCTGTCTCACCTCGCTTACTCTCCCGAGATTGCTCAGGCCATGCTGCAACGCCAGCAAGCCAGTGCGATTCTGGCTGCCCGTCAGATCATTGTGGAAGGAGCTGTGGGCATGGTGGAAATGGCCCTCCACAAACTCTCTGACCAGAACATCGTGGAGCTGGATGAAGAGCGCAAAGCCCAGATGGTCTCCAACCTGCTGGTGGTGCTCACCTCTGAACGCAGCACCCAGCCTGTCATCAACGCAGGAAGCCTGTACTGAGGCTCTGGACGTCTTGAGCAGAGGAGGTGATCCCCACGAGCAACCGTAAGAGTTTCCCCTTACGGATTCAGCAAGAACTTTTCGAAGTGCTGGAACGCTGGGCCAACGATGAATTCCGCAGTGTCAACGGACAGATTGAGTACCTCTTGATGGACGCTGCACGCAAAGCAGGACGGTTAAAACCTAAGACTTCTAAAGAAAGCAAAGAATCTTCAAGCAGCGAACCCGAGCCACCCCCATAGGGTGGTTCTTCTTCTGTGGGGTCCAGAGGCCCGTGTACAAGCTTCAGATGTTTGATTGTACCGAGCAAATTTTTCTAATTTTTGTTTTAATGATTGTTGTTTGTGAAAATTTTTTCATATTAGTTTCAGAACGTTAAATGTTCCCTCCCAGACAGTCTCGATTCGCATCAGAACACCATTTTTTGTAGATTACACAATAATTACAGGGTTGCCTTGCTGACATGTTTCTGTTAGAATTCCTTTATGGGTCATTTGTATACAATTGCTTTCAACGAAAATGTGCAAGTGACCACCGAGAATCCCAAATCAGCCTAGCGAACAACAGCCCATGGATCACTTCTGGGCTGTTTTTTTGTTGGATCAATGCCCCCCACCTCAAAACCGGGGCATCAGGAAAGGGTGTTAGTGTGAAAAAGTACCTTTACAACACAGGTGACCGTGTCGTACTTCCCCCTTATGGAGTTGGAGTGGTCAGCGGCATCTCCACCAAGTGCGTTGCCAATACCACCTGCTCCTACTACCAGGTGGAGTTTCCCAACGGAACCTCCAAAGCTTACGTGCCTGTAGAATCCGCCGCCAACCTGCGCCCCGCCCTCAATGAGCAAGACGTGCCCGAAATCCTCAACCGACTGACCGAAGGCCGTTACGCCCTGCCCCGCCAGTGGTCTGCACGTCACCGCAAAGTCACCGACATTCTGGCCACAGGCAACCCCTTCGAAATTGCCACCCTCGCTGCAGAACTGCGCCGCTGGAACATCGAACGGGGCCTCCCCGATCTGGACCGTCAGGCCTACCGCAAAGCCCTGAAGCTGATCTCTCAGGAGATCTCTGAACTCAGCACCGATGGCGTGGAAACCATCCGTGACATGATTCAGGAAGAACTGCAAAACGACGCCAACTGAACAGCACCCTCTTCAAACTTTCGCCCCCACACAAACCCGTGGGGGTTCTTTTTATTGTGAGCGCAGGCTTTCCAGCAACATCACCTTCAGCGGTTCAGGCCAGACCGGAAGCTCTGGAAGGTGATCCAGAGGCACCCACATCGGCGTGTACGTGCCGTTTCCTGCTCCAGCAAACTCTGGTCCTGTTCCGGTTCCGAACACCCCTCCGGTGATCTGGCACCAGAAGAACCCCTCGTGGCTCTGTCCGTGCACTTCGGTGAACAGCCTTTCCACACGCACTTCAAGCCCGAGTTCTTCTTTCACTTCACGGACCACCGCCTGCTCGGGGGTTTCTCCAGCATCAATGCCTCCGCCCGGAAACACGTAATACTTGAGGAGCGCTCCATCAAACATTTTTTCCCTGTGCATCAAAGCAATGTGATCGTCTCTCAAAAGAATGGCTCTGGCCCTTTGCATGTGGCTTACGGTAACACAATAAAGCCCTCAGCCCTCGGCGGGGCGAAGCCCCTATATAGCCCTCTCCCCTCCCCCTCCTGACCGTCACTTTTATACTGTTCCCATGCTTCAGGAGCTTTTCCTCAACGCCCGAACCGCCAGCCGCACCCTTGCAAGGTCCAACCGTGACCATGCTCTGGCCTGCCTCAAAAAGCACCTTCAAGCCCACATTCCCGAGATTTTGCAGCAAAATGCCCTGGATGTGGAGCAGGAACGCCAGAAAGGGACCAGTGCTGCTCTGGTGGACCGCCTGACCCTCACCGAAAAACGCATGGAAGGGATTCTGGAGTCCATCGACCAGGTGATTGCCCTCCCCGATCCGGTGGGCCGGGTTCTGGAAGGCTGGAGGCACCCTCAGGGGATGCACATTGAAAAAGTCACGGTGCCTTTTGGCGTGATTGGCATGATTTATGAATCCCGTCCAAATGTGACTGTGGACGCTGCCATCCTGTGCCTGAAAGCTGGAAGCGCTGTGATTTTGAGGGGCAGCAGCAACGCCCTGAATTCCAACCGGGCGCTGGTCAAAGCCATGCGTGAAGGCCTGAAGGAAGCGGGCCTCAATGAAAACGCCATTTCCCTGATCGATTCCACCGACCGTTCCAGCGTGACCGAACTGCTGACCGCTAGAGGCCATGTGGATCTGGTGATTCCAAGGGGAGGTGCGGGATTGATCAACCATGTGGTGCAAAACGCCAAAGTGCCCGTGATTGAAACGGGAGTGGGCAACTGCCACCTGTATGTGCACAGAGATGCCGACCTGGACAGCGCTTTAAACATCCTGATGAACGGCAAAACCCAGAGGCCGGGCGTGTGCAACGCTCTGGAAACCCTTTTGGTGGACAAAGAGATTGCTGCTGCTTTCTTGCCCAGAGCCGTCAAAGCCCTTCGTGACGCGGGGGTAGAGGTGCGTGGAGATGAGGACACCCAGATGTACGCTCCGGGTGTGCTGCCTGCTTCAGAGGAGGACTGGAGCACCGAGTTTCTGGACCTGATCATCGCAGCCAAAGTGGTGGGTGGCGTGCAGGAGGCCATCGATCACATCAACCGTTACGGTTCGCAGCACAGCGAAGCCATCGTCACGGAAAGCCTGAAAGCCGCCGACCAGTTTCAAAACGAGGTGGACGCCGCAGCCGTTTATGTGAATGTCTCCACCCGTTTCACCGATGGCTTTGAATTTGGCTTCGGGGCCGAGATCGGGATTTCCACCCAGAAAATGCATGCCAGAGGTCCCATGGGCCTGCGTGAAATGGTGACGGTGCAGTTCCGCATCCGGGGTGAGGGCCAGATCCGATGAAACGCCGCATCGTCCTGAAAATCGGTTCCAGCAGCCTGACCGATGAAACCGGACGCATTCAGCCCGAGAAACTGCAAGCCATTGCAGAGGCATTTCAAACGCTGGATGCTGAGGTGGCTCTGGTCTCCTCTGGAGCGGTGGCGGCTGGATGTGGCCTCCTGAATGTGCCAAGGCCCCGCACCCTTCCCGAGAAGCAGGCTCTGGCAGCAGTGGGTCAAGCGGCCTTGATGCAGGAGTGGGCCAAAGTTTTTGCACCCAGAGCGGTGGCCCAGATCCTGCTGAGTGCTGGAGACATTCAGGACCGCAAGCGTTTCATCAATGCCAAACATGCTTTAGAGGCCGCTTTCAAACTGGGTGTGGTGCCCATCATCAACGAGAACGACACCGTGGCGACACAGGAGCTTCGCCTCGGGGACAACGACACCCTGAGTGCCTGGGTGGCCTACCTCTGCGAAGCCCATGAACTGATCCTTCTGACGGATGTGGACGGCCTTTACACCGCCAACCCACGCACCGATCCCACTGCACAAAGGCTGTCTCTGGTGGAGAATGTCGCAGAAGTGCTGCACCTTGCTGGAGGGGCCGGATCTTCCCGAGGCACCGGAGGCATGCACACCAAACTCAAAGCCGCCCAGATTGCTTCAGAGGCCGGAATTGACACCCTGATTGTGGGGGGCGGAGGGGCAGGCTTGAAAGCCTTCTTTGCTGGTGCAGACACTGGAACGCGCATCCGGGCACAGAAGCACACCGCCAGAAGGGGCTGGATTCTGCATCAACCCAGCAAAGGCACCCTGTTTGTGGATGCAGGCGCAGAGAAAGCCCTGAAAAGTGGCAAAAGCCTGCTTCCAAAGGGCATCACCGGACTGGCCGGAGAATTCCAGTACGGCGAGATTGTGCGTCTGGAAGGTGAAAGTGGTCCCATCGGGCAGGGCATTGTGAATTATGCTGCCCATGAGGTGCAACGCATTTTTCGCAGGCACACCGAAGAAATCGAAGAAATCCTCGGGTACAAGGACTTCGATGAGGTGGTGCACCGCAACCATCTGGCCCTTTTTTGACGGGTTGCCTGATCATGAGAGGCTGTGCCGTGGAGTGAACACTTGGGAAAGTTTACGGTTCACAGCGCCCAGTGCGAAGTGCCTCAGAGCCGACTAAGCCGCCTTGGAGGCACGTTTTAAAGCATTTGAAAGAGAAATAAGAGGTTGATGCTTGAGGTCGTGTTGTTTGAAATAGAAGGATTCTTTTGAATCCTTCTATTTCACTGTTAAACGCAGTAAGAGGGAAGAACCCGGCTGCACGGGGAGCACGTTGTCAGGGCAAGACAGCGATAAAATCCCGTGCAGCACTTGGCAAATCCGCTTCAGATGATGGATTTCAGCCCTCCAGCACTGGAGGGTTTTTTATGGCCTCTGCTGGAAAATGCTGCCTGAACGTGAAAGCATGAGGGGTGGGGCCATGCGTTCTCAGGTGTTCAAGGCGTGCTCTGGCTTCCAGAGGGGATGGAAAATCGCCATCTTCGATCCACCAGAGCACCATGTAGGCTTCAGACATGTGCTCGAACCACTGTTTGCGCTGCTTCATGACTTCGGTGTGGTCTGTGCGATACACATAGTTCTTCAGCGCGTCCAGACTCTCCCAGACACTCATGTTCACGATGATCATGTCGTCTTCAAAAGGACGGAGGCTGGTGGCATCGTTGCCCTCACCCGTCAGACGCCACACAAAACCTGTAGACCCTTCAGCAAGGGCATTGATTTCATCCAATCTGGACACGAAACCAGACAACTGGGGACTGTCCAGAGGGGCCAGCAAACGGGCAATGTTGAGTTGGGCAAGTTGCATGATTCACAGTAGCAAACTTGCCTCTCAAGGCAAACGCATGTGTAGGAGTGAGGCGTGCCTCGCCCAAAGCAGAAGGCAGAAGGCAGAAGGCACACTGACATGTCTGGGTTTGTAGGGGCGAGGCGTGCCTCGCCCGAGACAGAAGGCAAAGACATGGTGACGTGCATGAGGTGCCAAAATTTTCATATCTCATCCATGTCATTTCCCATGTGCTGGAGCAGTATTTCTCGCTGTCTTGCCCTTAAAACGTGCTTCTTGGCTCTAACTACGTGCTCCCCGGGCGGCCGGGTTCGCACTGAGCCGCTTGCGGGGCGGCCCGCGTCGCACTGGGCGCTGTGCACTGTCAACTGTGAACTTCTTTTTTACGAAGGCAACTCCACAGCAGCTTTCACCTGAATGGCTGGCTTGCCCTGCTTGAAAGCCGCCACAAAGGCCACCACTTCTCCTCCAGCTTTCTCTGTGAGTTTGGCGAGCGCTTGCTGGGTGCTTCCACTCACCACCACATCCCCCACAATCACCACTTTTTTGCCTTTGAGTTTTTCGCCATGTCGGGCATCCAGCCAGAGGGTTTCGTTCACCCCGAGGGTCATGCTTTCCACGGCCTGAATCAGGGGATCTTGCATGTAGGTGCGACGGCGTTTGCGAGCCGTCACATAAGGCTTTCTGGTGCGCTCAGCCAGGGCATGTGCCAGGGGAACCCCACTGACGGTGGTGGTCAGGAGCACATCGAATTTTTTGGGGAGCAGTTTCACCATTTCATCTGCAACAGCATTGGTCAATTCCCAGTCTCCCACCAGTTCCACGATGGGAAGGGTGGAGTTGGCATTCACACGGACATAGGGAAGTTCTCGGGTGACATTCCCGATGGTCAGGACGTAATTGGGCATGGCTCTACTATACCGTGTGTTTAGACAACTTCAAGAGCAGTTCAATTGGATCCAATCTGGCAGCGTTTCCAGCCAGAGGCTTCAATCCCAACTGTCCAACAAAAGCGGGGAGCCCTGAGGGCTCCCCTGAAGCAGGTGACGAATTGTAAGTTTGAGTGTGTTCCATGAACCTTCAGTGGTTCAGATGCGGTCAGGTGAACGCTGAGAAAGGATGTTCTTGGGGTTTACTTGAAAACACGCAGGGCGCGCAGCAGCCAGATGAGGATGATGGCTCCCAGAATGCCCCAGAAAATCCCGACCAGAGAAAAACCGCCAGCAGAAGCAGCGCCACCAATGTTCAACACATCGGCGAACAGCCAGCGTCCAAGAGCAGCACCAATGATACCCACCAGAATGTTGGCGATGGCACCTTGTTGCGCATCGGTTCTCATGATAAGGCTTGCCAGCCAACCAATCAGGGCACCCACCAAAATAGCAATGATCCAATCCATAGTGATAACCTCCTCTAAGTAACTGCTCAAGATCACGATTGTAAGATTTGTTGCGCTTTTATCAAGTAAAAGCCCTTACACATAACCCTGCTTCGCTTCTGAGTTGATCTAAATCGATATCGATCTCTGTAGATCTCTCGCAGTTCTGATTGTAGATTAGCAAGCAACTCTGAAAAAGAATCCTCATTTTACTAAAGATCCCCTAAATCCTCTCACAAATGCCTTTGGGAATGCACACATCTCGCTCATTGTCATTAATCTGCCGTCAACTGAGGCCAAACTGAAAGCAGATGAGACAAATTGACCCCTGATGCTTTAAGCTCAAGAAAGGAGACAGCATGCAACGAATACTGACCATTGACGATGACCCGAGCTTGAGAAGTTTCCTCCGTCGGGGTCTCACTTACGAAGGTTTTCAGGTTCAGGTGGCCGCCTCTGGCGATGAAGGTCTGAAACTCATCCGCCAGCAAGCCCCCAATCTGGTGATTCTGGATGTGATGATGCCCGGCATGGACGGTTTTCAAGTTTTGCGTGAACTCAGGGCTTCCCACCCCAAACTTCCTGTGATCATGCTGACCGCCAAAGACGAAGAAGGCTCACAGGTGCAGGGCCTCAATGAAGGTGCAGACGACTATGTGGTGAAACCCATCAGTCTGGATGTGCTGCTGGCTCGCATTCGCGCAGTGCTGCGCCGACAGGGCCTGCAAGTCTCGCAGGTGCTGAAGTTTCAGGACCTCACCATGGACCTGCAATCCTTCAGCGTCAAACGGGCAGACCGCACCGTTCCCCTGACCAACCTGGAGTTCAAACTGCTGCAGGAGTTCATGGAACAACCCGAGCGAGTGATGAGCAAAAGCTACCTGCTCTCCCGCGTGTGGGGCAACCACAGCACCGCAGACCTGAACCTGGTCGAGGTGTACATCAAACAGTTGCGCCAGAAACTGGAAGCCAGCGGTGAACAGCGCCTGATCCACACCATCCGCCATGTCGGATATGTGATGCGTACGGTTTGAGTTTGCCAGCTTACATTTGAGAGAGGCCTTGAGGGGCCTTTCTTTTTTGCAGAAGGCCAAACGCAGAGAGCATTGTATTCTACGCAGCAAAAATCTCGAAAAAATTCATGTGAGGGCACGGCGGACAAGGAGATCAACATGTTGGTCTCCTGTTTTGCATGAGACAGAGTGCGGTGTCCTTGATTGCTGATACCAAAGCTTTTTAAGCCCTCGGCCCTTGGCTCTCGGCCTTCTCCCCCTCTCTGGGAGAAGGCACCGAAATCCGCTAAGCTGAAGGCATGCGTCGTGTTTCGTCATGCTGGGGTCTGACTGTTCACCCGGACCTGCAAAAGGTAAGCTAAACCCATGGACACCGAAGGGCAACTCTGGATGTTCAGGGAACAGGACATCTTGCAGTACAGTTCAAGCTGGCTGCGTTGGTGGGCTGACAACCCGAGCATCGGAGCCCACACCGACCCCATGTCATGGCACACCTTGCTGGCTGCCGGTCAACTGGCACGCGAGCAGGACCGCCCCATTGGTTTTCCGATGCTGCTGCAACTTCCCGGAGGCAGCAGGTGGGTGCAGTGTCGTGCCAAACGCATCAACGACACCGACTGGGAAGTCCTGAGCAAGCTCACTCCAGCAGGCATCATGGACACCGTGTACAGCGTGCTGTATCACGCTCCGGTGGGTCTCGGGGTGCTGGACAAAACCCTGACCCCTCTGGAAAGCAATCCCCGTCTGGAACAGGTGATGGTGGTCCTCAAACAGGATGCCGGGGCACAGTACACCTTTCGCACCTCCTGCGAGCGCACCTTGAACACCCGGCAGGAGCAACAGGCGATTTTGCACCTTTCAGACCTGACCCTGACCGTCAAAACCTTTCCGGTTCCCCTCCCAGAGTTGCATGTGGGGGTCAGTGTGCACGATGTCACCGACCAGTTGCGCACGGCTTCTGCTTTGCAGGAATCCCGCCAGAGTTTCCGCAGGTTGCTGGAAAACATCACCGATGCGGTGTTTGCCGTGGACCGCGATTTCAAATTTGTGTATTTGAATCCCACTGCAGAACGTTTGCTGGGCCGTTCCAACTCTGACTTGATGGGCAAGCACCTCTGGAGCGAGCTGCCTGAACTTGCAGCACAACCGGCCTTGAAGCCTCACCAGAACAGTCTGGAACATTTTGACAAAGTGGCTTTCGAAATGTTTTTCGAGACCCAGAACGTCTGGATGGAGGTGCGCGCCCACCCTTCCAGAGAAGGCCTGACCGTGTTTTTTCAGGATGTCACCGAGCGCCACATGGCCGATGCCCGCATCCGACAAAGCGAGGAGCGTTTCAGGAGCCTTGCCGAATCCAACCTGACCGGGGTGGTGTTCAGCCGTCCGAACGGAAAACTCATTTACATCAACGATGCGTTCTGCCAGATCACCGGACATTCCAGAGAAGAGTTATTCTTCATGAACTGGAACGACCTGACCCCTCTGGACTGGGAAGGGGTGGAACTGGAGGCAAGGGAACACCTCAGCCTGTATGGCAGCATGCAGCCTTACCAGAGGGAGTTTTTGCACAAAGATGGGCACCGGGTTCCGGTGATGGTCAGCCCCACCCGTTTCATGGTGCAGGGCGAGGAACATGACGCAGCCTTCATTCTGGACCTCACCGACATCAAGCGTACCGAGCAGGCCCTCAGGGAAAGCGAAGCCCGCCTCAGGAGCATGATCGAGGTGCAAAAGCGTTTTGTTTCGGACGCCAGCCACGAGTTGCGTGCTCCCTTGACCGCCATTCAGGGAAACATCGAACTGCTCAAAAAATACCCCCGCATGCCCGCCGAAGACAAACAGGAAGCCCTCGATGAAGCCCAGAGGGAAGCCCAGCGTCTGGGAAGGCTGGTTGCTGACCTGCTGGCCCTTGCCCGCAGCGATGCTGGAGCGCAACTCCGACTGGGCATGGTGCGCCTGAAGCCTCTGGTGATGCAGTCGTGGAGCGAAGCCCACCACCTGATCAAAGGACAGCACCTGATCCTGCAAGAGGTCGAAGACTTCGAAATGGAAGGCAACGCAGACCGCCTGAAGCAACTGCTGATCATCCTGCTGGACAACGCCATCAAGTACACCCCCGATGACGGCAAAGTCACCCTGAGCCTCACCTGTGAGAACGGGCATGCCCTTCTGAAAGTGCAGGACACCGGAATTGGCATCAGCAAAGAGGACCTCCCGAGGGTGTTTGACCGCTTCTACCGTGCCGATCCTTCACGCACCCGCGATCAGGAAGATCCGGGCGGTTCTGGACTCGGGCTTTCCATCGCCCAGTGGATTGTGGAGCAGCACAAAGGCCAGATCCGTCTGGACAGCGAACTCGGCAAAGGAACCCGCGTGACTGTGCAATTGCCCCTTTCAATGCATCAGGAAGCCGTGCGGGCCTGACCTCCATTTCGACAAAGTCTTGCTGAAGGCGGAACGTTTACAGCAAACAATTCACAGCCAGAGCAACTCATTCAAAATCTGATCGAGTGATCATCGGGCTTTGTCAAACTGTTCCCAGCATGAGCATGCAGAAATGCACTCCAAAAGCAGTCACACCTTTATTCACCCTCATACTTAAATGTTCTTTCTCCAGCAGAATCATGAAGTTTGTTCAATCTGTCTATTTCTTGAAGGAAGAACTCGTCCAAGGTTTCCCACATACGACGCGGAGATGTGTCTTCCAAGCTTTGAGATTCATAAATTTTATCCGTTTTGTTATCTATATAAAGATATGTCTCGTTGTTCCATTGGAATTTATGACCACCAAACACATAATAATCTCCATTCATTTTATTCTGCGAAGAAAAAAACGCAAATCTAGCATTCATATATTCCCAATCGGGTGGATAAACAGCTCCACCTTCTTTTCTTTCAAAATGAAATCCAAATATTTTAATCATTCCTCGAAAAATTTCCATTCCCGAGGCGCGACCATAGAAATCAAGCATCGCCGGAGAAACGAAAGGGTGCTTTGATTCAATAACGGCCAACTCTTCCGCCAAAAGAGAAGGAAAGATCCTGTGAATGATGCTTCCATTCATGGTATCCACTTGTTGGAGTTTACCAATGACCTTGATGCCGTTTGGCAAAATCAGATTGAGATGGTGTGACCATGGCGAGATGAGAAGGTCTTCAATTTCTTCCCAGTGTTTCATTTTTCTCCTGTGGTTGGCTGGGGATCCCTGAACCAGCAAGTGCTTTCAACTCTTGCTTTCGGGCTGGCCTGTCAGCCACTTTTGATATGCGGATTTGCGTGATTGTACAGCTGAATCAACAAATCCTCAAATTCTCGTCGTCAAATTCTTGAGGACTTTATTCCGGAGGATCGAAAAATCATCTGGAAACTGAACCTTCCAGCTTATGCCGTTTAGGGGTGGCTGGGAGGAAAAACCTGTGGTAGGTTTGGAGGTTGACTTCCAGCTTCAGGCATGAAAAAAGGGACAGGTGTCTAAGCCATGTCCCGACCTCACTTTACTGCCCCTCAGGGACGCTGTAAAGCAGCTGCAAACCCAGCTTCAGCCCCTCATCCCCAAGAAATACTGTTTCCCACACGAAAAAGTCAGTGATGACCTGCTTTGTGCCCTGGAGGTGTTCCGCCTGCTGAAAAAGCACCCCTACCGCAAAAGCTGGTTTGACTTCGTCAGGCTCAATTTTTTCACGGCTCTGCCCAGTTACACACAGATCTA
>NZ_JQKG01000046.1 GCF_000745915.1 Deinococcus misasensis DSM 22328 | reverse complement strand
CTTTCCGTTCAAAAGGCAGCCAGAAAACTGTCCTGATTGCTGACGGCTGATCGCTGACGGCTGATGGCTCTTGGTGTTGGCATGGCCTGACCGTGACTCTGCGTTTACCCTGTGGGCCCCAAGGCTCTGAAAGGTTTCAGAACGACCTGAGCACCTACACTCAAAACATGACCGTCCGCATCGTGCAAGGAGACCTGCTGGAACAACAGGTGGAGGTGATTGTGAATGCATGGAACCGCAACATCATCCCGTGGTGGTTGCTGCTGCCTCAGGGGGTGTCTGGAGCCATCAAACGCAAAGCTGGCCTCTCCCCTTTTCAGGAACTGTCCAGAATGGGACCCATCCCTCTGGGTCAAGCCGTGCACACAGGCGCAGGAACCTTGCCTTTTCAGGGCATCATCCATGTGGCTGGCATCAACATGCTCTGGCAATCCAGCGAATTCTCGGTGCGCCAGAGCGTGCAAAATGCCCTGCGTGTTGCAGACAGCAAAGGCTACCGTTCCATTGCTTTTCCTTTGATCGGTGCAGGCTCTGGAAACGGCAATGCCGCCAGGATCGAACGGTGGATGCTGGAGGAGTTTGCCAACAGCACTTACTCTGGCGACATCCTGCTGGTGAAATACCGCAGATGATCAAAAGCCTGCTCTGGCTTTTTCCCTGAAGTCAGGTCCATGTTTTGCCCCCTGCACACCTTCATGGTCGAACTGGCGGGACTTGAACCCGCAACCATCCGCTTATAAGACGGACGCTCTCACCATTGAGCTACAGTTCGGTAGCCAAAGGGAGCAACACTGAACCGACCCGAGGTCTCGGGCAGCGTGTTCAGTGGGTTGCAGGTATTCGTTTCTGCATGTGTGCCAGCAGTTTATCAAAAAAGGAACGGAAGTGGACTACTCCAAATGGCAGACCTGAGGGCCCCCTCTACACCAAACCACCTACCTTGAAGCTGTGCCATTCGACAGATTCCGCTTCTTCCCTTCCCTGTTAAGATCTTTCTTGCTCTGACCGTATGCAGAGCGCGAGCGAGGATGGTGGAATCCGGTAGACACGCTGGTCTCAGAAGCCAGAGCCGAGAGGTGTGGGGGTTCAAGTCCCCCTTCTCGCACCACATTTCAAGACCTGTAGGGGCGAGGCGTGCCTCGCCCGTTGCAGAAGGCAGAAAGCCAAAAAGCCCAAGCTTTGGTGCAGCAGAAATGCCAAAGAAGCATCTCTTCCGTAGCTCAATTTGGTAGAGCAACAGACATCCCTGCCCGAACACTTGCCTTCCTCTGGAGGGCCGCAGGATGGGGGTTATCTTAATCTGTGGGTTGGAGGTTCGAGACCTCCCGGAAGGGCTTTTTGCATCATCAAATCAATGATCTGGTGGCTCAGTTGGACAGAGCACACGGCTACGAACCGTGGGGTCGGGGGTTCGAATCCCTTTCAGATCACCAGCATGCACCCATCGTCCAGCGGTCAGGACCACGGATTTTCGATCCGTTAACGGCAGTTCGAATCTGCCTGGGTGTACCAAATTTTCCCCGACTCTGGTCGGGGTTTTCTTTTACACGAGGCATCAAAAAACCCTGCCAATCCAGAGCAGGGGACCAAAACAAAAAATTCGCCTCCATGGGCGACTGATATATACAGTGTATACCGATATGCATTATTCGTCAAGCATATCCATGGCATCCCTCAGAACCTCTGGGGCCTCCAGAGCAGTTCAACGCCAGTCCTCAACTTTCCGAAAAGAGGCATCAGAAACTGTCAGAGCACAGGCATCAGGGGCAAGAATTGGCATCAATGATGAGAATTTAATGATCTTGATGTTAGGAAAAACCGTCTATGCTGAAATCCATCTTGTTTTTACAATGAAACATGGCTTCTTGTGCCTGTATTTTCAATGCATTGAGGTCTGGAGGTGGGTGGTTTGAACAGACGCACATCACAATCTGTCCAAAATCAGCGGCAAAATGCCCCTGACCCTTCAAATGTGCTTTTGCAAAAAAGAACCCCTCTGCCAGACCGGCCCGAGTGGTTGGAACAAGCCATTGAAACACAGATCAAAAAGAAAATCTGCCTTGAATTTCAAGAAAAAAAGCTGGATGAACTGGAACACAAATTGCGAAACAAGGATCGGGTGTATTTGGGAATCTGCTACACGATTGTTGGCTCTCCTGTGGTCCTTTTTGTCATTGGATGGGTGCAAAAGGGATAAAAAACATCCAGCCAGAGCACCCCTTTTCCAACCCCACACCCTGTAACCGCAAAGCCAAACTGCTGAGCCTTTTGATAAGCCCATGTGCAGATTCCTTGCTGGACAGCTTTCTTTAAACTCTGGGCATGAACACTTATGAAATCAGGGCCATTTACAATGCACACACCCTCCGGGTTTATCAAGCTTATCCGCCCGAGGTGGCCATCCCAGCACTGAAAGCAGGCCGTTTTGTGCCCCCCTTCAAAATGGAACGCATGACCTGGATCAAACCCTCGTTCACCTGGATGATGTACCGCTGTGGGTTTGGCAGCAAAGCCGGTCAGGAGGTGGTTCTGGGCATCGACATCACCCGAGAGGGGTTTGAATGGGCTCTGGCGCACTCGGCCCTGTCCCATTTTGTGCCTGCCCTGCACACCTCTGAAACCCATTGGAAAGCAGAAGTGGCTGCCTGTCCTGTCCGCATCCAGTGGGACCCAGAGCGGGATGCCCGTCTGAATCCGATGGCAGGGGTGCGGTCTTTGCAGGTGGGGCTTTCCAGAGAGGCTGTGCAGAAGTACGTGCGTGAATGGATTGTCGGCATCGAAGATGTGACTCCCATCGCCCATCAAATGGCAGAAGCCAGAGCCTTTGATCTGGCCTCGGGGGTGTGGCCCCACCAGCAGGAGAGGATCTATCCGATTCCAGAGGTGTTGCAACAGAGAATTTGCCCTGAGCACTCGGGGCGTTAAGGATTGCTGATTCAGATCAAAAAAGAATTCCTGACCAGAGGACAGGGACCAAAACAAAAAATTCGGCCTTTCGCCGATTGATGTCTATAAGTATACGCCGGTATGCACTATTCGTCAAGCATATCCATGGCATGTCTAAGGTAAGCGTAAAGTCTGACTTTTGGCATGTCACTTGAGAAAGCGGTCAGCGTTCAGCCCTCAGCGTTCAGTAAAAAGCTCACCTTGAGGCTTTTGCTTTTGACAACAGCCAGACACAAAGACACAAAATGAAAGCCACTCAGATTTGAAGCTCAACAGGCAGCAAGAAAACTTTCCTTCTGGCTGACCGCTGATGGCTGACGGCTGATGGCTCTTTGTATTGGCATGGCCCAACAGCGACTTTGCACTTAACCTGGGCATGTCTTGAGAAAGAGCAGAAGGCTGAAGGCAGAAAGCTGTCCCAGAGTGTCACACCCTACCCTTCCTCTCCCCCTCAGACACAAACTCAAAATTCAGCGTCCAGAGCACCACCCATC
The DNA here is from genome assembly GCF_000745915.1 of Deinococcus misasensis DSM 22328. Lineage (NCBI taxonomy): Bacteria > Thermotogati > Deinococcota > Deinococci > Deinococcales > Deinococcaceae > Deinococcus > Deinococcus misasensis. The sequence goes on along the minus strand of NZ_JQKG01000046.1, from coordinate 28,631 downwards.
CCCTTTATGAACCTTGGAGCCTACAGAACTTTGTCACACCTGCTTTTTGCAGCTTGCCAGTTTTCCCTGACCAGAGCAGCATTTTTCCAATGTCACGCCTTGAAGCCAGAAGGCCAAACGTGACAAAGCCTTTGCCCCAGCACCAGAGCTTTCGCCTTTCGCCTTCTGCTTTTTCAGCTCTCGGCCTTCAGATTTGACCCCGGTGCCCCACCTACTGGCAGAAGACAGAGCCTGCAAGAAAAGTGGGGGTGACTGGCCCCATAAGCAGGAGCGGGTTTATCCTCTTCTTAAGTTATCATCCAAGAGCACACCCAGTTGAGCAATCCAGTCGAAGCCACCTTACAAACGGTTAAAACTATCGAGCTCTAATAAGATTAAAAAGTTTACTAAACAGAAAATATACCTTATAAGGGTTTTCCCCTAGTATGCTATCTATATGTCTAAGAAGTAGTTTAATGTTGTAAGCACAGAAAAAAGCCACTATTTCTACACATCGGTAAGCCGAAACAGTAGATCAGAAAGAGAGGGACCATGCATACAACAATACTCCACCTTAGCGATATACATTTTAAGGTAGCACATAGCAAACTTACAGATGTATTAGCCCAAAAAATTGCTCGATCAGTATTAAGCACAATAACCAGTTACAGTAAATTGATAACAGTAGTTTCTGGAGATATAGCTTTTTCTGGAGCCAAAGAGGAATATGACGTTTTTAAGGATTTTTATGATAAAATGACAACCCTAATTAATAATTCTGCCAAATGCACTTCCTTTGAATTTGTAGCAGTTCCCGGAAATCATGATTGCGACTTCTCAGACAAAGACCAAAACGTTATCAGAGAAGCACTTTTAACTTCTTTTGCCTCAGGTAATAAAAAAATCCAAATTGCTAATTCTATTTCCAAAGTACAGAAAAATTTTTTTGATTTTCTTAAAGAAATGACCAGCTTAGATATGGCACCAGATAACAGATTTTTTTATATTATAGAAAAACATAATATAAAATTCCTTTGCTATAATACTGCTTGGTGTTCTAAGCTACATGAACAACAAGGACAGCTTTATTTTCCTATTTTTCATGACCTCAACTTAACAAGTGAAGATTTAGTTGTAGGCATTCATCACCACCCTTTAAACTGGCTTACCGCCGAAGACGCAGCAAGCCTGAAATTAGAATTAGATAAACATTGCAACTTTGTTTTAACAGGTCATGAGCATCAAACTGACTTTTACGAACGAAACAGAGATGGAGAAAGAACCGTACACTTTGAGGCTGGGGCCATACTAGAGTATAGGCCTCAGAGCATATTTAATGTGATTACAATTGATACCGAGAATCGTAAATACAAGTACGTTAATTTCTTATCCAAGAAAGAAGGTAATTTTAGCGAGATAAATAAACAGACTAATTTTCTTGATTTACCAGATTCAAAGATATCTAAAAAATTATCTCTAAGAAACGATTTTTCCTCGAAACTTTTAGAGTTAGATTCCATAATATTACCAGACAAAAGCCTTGCTTTTGATTCCTTATATATTTATCCAAATCTAGAAATAATAGAGCTTGATAAAAAGGATGGACAAAATGAAATAGTCAAAGGGGAGGAGATTGGAGAATTCATTCGAAAGCATCGTAAAGTAGCAATTCATGGAGCATCGAATTCTGGAAAAACTTCTTTATCTAGAAAGTTATTTCGGGATTTATATGGACTTGGATATGCTCCTATTTTATTAGCTCTATCTGATGTAAAGCGTACTAAAATTCGCGATTTTGAAAAACTAATAACCTCCATAATACCGCAAGAATATCATGACATAGACCTAAATAAGTATATGCAGATAGATATTGATAAAAGATGCATTATAGTAGATGATTTTGACATTGCAGAAGAAAATGAGGAATTATTTTTTGAGATTGAAAAATATGTCAATCCTAATTTTAATATCATTATTTATATTTCATCAACCGATGCCTTAGAGAATGTCATAGAAAGCATGGGAAGTAATTACTTAAACGGAGTAGTAAGATGTGAAATAAAAGGATTAAATCCATCCGCAAGAAGTAAATTAATGGAAAATTACTTACTACAGACCAGTGCAGACAGGAGTAAAAACAGGTTATTTTATGATCGCTTAACACAAGCAGAAAATACTGTTAATACTGCCTTGAAAACTAAATTAATATCACCTTTTCCCATCTATGTATTAGGAATCATACGACATTTTGGTGATAATCCAAACAACGATTCTATAGGCTCAAATAACTTTGTTTATGATTTGCTAGTAAAATACAGCCTAGCTAAAATAAGTCCAAATGATGCAGATGTTTCTACCATAGAAACATATTTAGCGAATTTAGCCTTTCACAAATATAAAACAAATGACAAAATTCTCGATTACGATTTACTTTTTGATTTTACAAAGAATCATCTTTTGGATTATTATATATCACATATCTCAGCTCGAAGTTTAATAGAAAAACTTCTTGAAGCCGGAATAATCAAAGATCTCAATGGGATCTATAATTTTAAACACAGACACCTATATTATTATTTTGTTGCTTTATATTTAAAAAATAACATGAGTGAAGCACAGACCCAGATTTATATCAAAAAATTAATAGAAAATCTGGACAAAAGTGATAATGTAAATATTATGATGTTCTTAGTATTTTTAACTAAAGATTTCACTATTGTTGAGGATATAATGTCATATTTAGAAAAAATGATCTCTAATTTTAAAGAAAAAAACATTGAAGACTGCAATACTCATTTAATAAAACTCTCAGAAAGAATACCGGATATTATTTATGACGATAAACCAGTAGAGAACAATAGAGAACATATCCTTTCACAGATAACGGAGGACGATGAAGATTATAATGATGATAAGAATCTAGAAAACCTAGAAGTCAGAGATAAATACCTAAAACAAGTAGTATTATCGTTAAGAATCATGGATATGTTAGGACAAATAGTAAAAAATCACATTGGTTCTTGGGAGGGTGCAAAAAAGTCTCTAATTCTCGAAACATGTTATAGAACATCTCTCAAGGTAACTGGCGCTCTTCTAAATGTATTAGAGTATATTTTAGAAGAAATAACCACAAAGTCTGTTGAAGACTTTAAAAACAATGAAAAGATTAAGGATATTAATCTAATTTCAGTCGGTAAACGTAATGAATTGCTAAACAAAACCCGTGGTGCGATAGTTAGTCTTATGGAATATGTATGCCTTGGATTAATAGACAAAACGGCTAAGTCAATTGGCTCTAACAGATTAATGCCGATCTATTCTAAACTAAACCTAGATACTACAAAATTAAACATAAAACTATTAAATTTATACGTTAGGATGAATTATAATGATAGATTTCCAGAAGCTGACGTGAGAGACATATATGATCAATATAAAAATAATATATTTTCTTCTAGATTAATACAAAGATTGGTTATAATGCACTTTACTTTTTATCCGGCGCTGCCAGCCTTAAAAAATCGCATGCTAGATGCTTTAGATATACAAGTTAACAGAAAAAATCTTTATCTACAGTCACTGAAGAGACATGAAAACTAATACAAAGGCAGACCATATGGTCTGCCTTTGTATTTTAGTCAAGATTAAAAATTTTTAGAAATAGATTTATCTCATCCGCACTTAGAATATCCGCAGGCTTGGCACTTGACGCACCCTTCTTCACGGACCAGAGCTTTGCTGTCACACACCGGACAAACACTGGTTCCAGTTTGCACAGCGTCACCAGCAACGACTTCAGAGGGTTCCTGAACATCGGTGCTTGCCCCCTGAAGGTGTGCCACCTCAATCTTCTGGGTGGGCTTGTTGAAGGTTTCCAGAGCCACAGCCACCAGATCCGCTTTGGACCCAACCAGCCTGCCGTTGTAGCTTCCGTACAGCCCACCATTGATGCCCCTCAGGGTCTTCACCAGAGCGCTGGCAGGCACCCCGTATTGCAGGGCAATGGACACCACACGCCCGAGGGCTTCGCTGTCGGCATTGGCTTCATCTCCGGCGCGGCCAGAGGTCACGATCACTTCCACGGGTTTGCCCTGCGTGTGGTTGATGGTCACCAGGAAGCTCCGGCGGTGCCCCGTCGAGGGATCGGTCAGTTTCACCATGTCGGTGATCCCTTCCAGACGGCTCGGGCGGTCAAACACAGGTTTGCCGGGTTGGAAAGCTGCAACGGCTGGTGCTTTTTCGCCCTCGGCCCTCGGCCCTTGGCCCTCGGCAGCTGTCACTGGCGTTTCAGTGCTCTCGGCTTCCTTCTTCTTGGTCGTCTTGCTCGTGCTCAACACCTGAAACTGACGGGACCCGTCGCGGTACACGGTGATGCCTTTGCAGCCCGTGACGAAGGCTTCATTGTAAGCGTCCTGCACGTCTTGCACGGTGGCTTCGTTGGGCAGGTTGATGGTTTTGGACAGGGAGTTGCCTGCGTAACCTTCGGCGTCAAAGGCCCTCTGGACGGTGCCCTGCATGCGGACGTGCTCGACGGGTTTGATGTCGTGGGCGCACACGAACACCTGACGGATGGCCTCTGGGATGAAGTCCAGTCCTTGCAGGCTGCCGTGGTTGTTGCTCACAGCGTCGGTGATGCGGTCCCAGTCCCATTTGCCGTTCTTCTCGAAGGCGGGGGCAGCAGGGTAGGTTTCCAGCAACTCCACAAAGAGGGGGTGGAGGAGGGCTTTGTACTCGCTGCCGATTTTTCTCCAGATGAAGGGAGAGAACACCGGTTCGATGCCCGAGGACACGCCCATCAGCATGCTGGTGGTTCCGGTGGGGGCCACGGTCAGCACGGCCACGTTCCGGCGGGGTGCGTGGGGGATTTTGTCTTTGTTCTGGGGGTCCTGACTGATGGCGTAGTATCCGCGTTCAGATCCAAGGCGTTCGCTTTCTGCAATGGCCTCTTCACGCAGGACGCTCATGATTTCGTAGATGGCTTCGCGTCCAGCTTCGTTGTCGTAACGCAGGCCCATTTTGATCAGGGCGTCTGCAAGGCCCATCACGCCCAGCCCGAGGCGGCGCAGGGTCTGGCTGGCCACGCGGTTGTCTTCCAGAGCGAACACGTTCACGTCCAGCACGTCGTCCAAGAAACGCACGCACTTGCGCACGTCCTGACGGAATTCTGCGAAGTCGAAGCTGCTGTTTTTCACGTAGGCCGCAAGGTTGATGGCCCCGAGGTCGCAGGGTTCGCCCACGGTCAGGGGGATCTCTCCGCAGGGGTTGGTGCTCTTGATCTGGTAGCGCTCCCCGAGGTCTTTCAGGGCGCTGTATTCGTTGATGCGGTCCACGAAGATCAAGCCGGGTTCGCCGGTGCTCCATGCGTGTTCAGCGATCTGGTCCCAGATCCACTGGGCAGGAATGCCTCCGTCGTAGTAGGGCACCCCTTTGGCCCCGTCGATGTCACGGACGGGCAGTTCGGCATAGGTGCCTTCATATTTGGCGTGGATGGGTTCGATGTAGTACTTGCCGGGCACTTCCTGCGCAGCGATCTCCCAGAGGCCGTTGGCTTGCAGCACGTCCCAGAAGCGGTTGCTGACCAGAATGGAGATGTTGAACGTGGAGATGTCCCCTTCGGAGGCTTCCCGGTCCAGGTCTTTGGCGGTCAGGAAGTCCAGCACATCGGGGTGCTCGATGGAGATGGTGGCCATGCCTGCACCGCGACGGGTTCCGCCCTGACGCACCACGCGCAGCACGGGGGCGTAGCAGTAACGCAGGGTGTTGATGGGGCCGGAGTTCTCTGCCCCGAGGTTGGCCCACTCAAGGAAGTTGTCAAAGAGTTCCACAAGGAAGCTGACCGGACCGGAGGAGGTGCCACCTGAGCCTTTGATGGGGCTGCCTTCGGCACGCAAGGGGGTCAGGTCAATGCGGGGTTCGATGCCCACTTTGGCGGTTTCGGCCACGGCTCTGGCAGCGTCCACGATGCCGCCCATGTCGTCTTTGACGGGAAGCACGCCCTCTGGAAGGGTGCGAACCACGCTCACGCCGTTCTGGCGGGCGAGGGTCACCAGTTCCATGGAGATGCTGGTTCCGTAAATCACGCGGGTCCAGTTGCGGATCGCCATGGGTTGCTTTTCGCCGTCAGGCTGGGTGGGAGGACGCATCATGCCTTCAATGAAGTCGTGCACGTCTGCGTGCTCTGCGCTCATGTAAGCCCAGCCACGCACGCCCTGATCGGCGCGGGTGTTGGCCCCTCTGGGGGTGTACACATCGAGGTTCACCCCGTTGCCTCCGCCGACTTTGGTCACCAGAGCCAGTTTCTTGGCGACTTCCATGATGCCTTCAAAGCTGGAGGGATCGTTGTCGGTGGCCCCCTGCACGAAGCAGTTCAGCACGTTGCCGTGCTGGGTTCCGGCTCCGGCCAGCACGCGGCCTCCGGGGCAGAATTTTTTCTCGGCCATCAGGTCGAAGTACACTTGAGTCCACTTTTCTCGGGCCTCGACAGGCTCGGCACCGGCCACCCATTTGGCGATCCGTTCGAACATGCCAGCGATGCTGCCGTCTCCTGCTTGCATGTACTGGCGTTTGGCGATGTGCTGGGCGTTGTCGTCGAACTGGCTGAGGGTGCGGGTCTCAAGTTGGGTCATGGGGTACTCCTCCTGATGCTGTGGGCGTTGTGCTTGCGGGGTGCATTTGTAAGACGGTTTTTACGTTGTATACAAATCCGTAGACAAAACCCGAATGCTCGACAAAGCAAAAACCCTCTGGACTGCTTCTCTACAGGTCCGTTGGGTTTCCCTTGGATGAGAGTACTTTAATACCAAATACGGTACTGTGCAAGTCTTGACAGTCTATATATGATGCCTTATAGCCTTTCAATTGGTGTAACTTCACAATCAAAAAAATGAGGTTCCAGTGCAGGAAATCTGGTGCCTTTTAAGTTTAAAGCAGAATATGAACAAAGTGTCACGGTCTGTGCTCTGGTGCACAGGTCGGGTCCAACGGTCAGATATGGTACACCTCTGGTCCCCAGAAGTCCATGACAAGTTGCCCCATTCAAAAGGCCCAAAAGGCCCCCCTCAGGCACCTCAAATTCAAAAAGCCTTTTCCAGAGCCCTGCATCTTCCCTTTTGCTTTTCAGGGTGGGGTTTGCTGCCCTGCTTGAATCGCTTCAAAGTGCTCATTCCCTTTGCAGGGGCCTTCTTTTGAACCCGGTGTAAGCCCACGGGTTTTCCCGTATGATGGGCCCATCACACCGATGAGCGTGCCCCATGGAACCCTTCACCACGGTCCCAGACCCACAGGCATGCTCTGGGAGGAACATGCGTTTTCTTCGTGCTCTTGGCTGGCTGTTTTTGCTGATTCTGATCTTGATTGCAGGGGCCATCGGCTTCCTGTATTACCGGACCTACACCCCCAAAGCAGGCACCCTCAAACTGCAAGGCCTCACCGGAGAGGTCCGCATCAACTGGGACAGCCACGGCGTTCCGCACATCAAAGCCGCCAGCAGCGACTTGGATGCCATTTTCGCTCTGGGTTATGTGCACGCACAGGACCGCATCTGGCAGATGGATTTCCAGAGGCGGGTCGCAGCAGGTCGCCTCTCTGAAGTGATCGGCGAAAGCGTCTTGCCTCAGGACAAGTTCTTGCGGACCTGGGGCTTTTACCGCGCAGCAGAGCAGGCTTACCCCGCCCTCTCGGACCGCTCCAAGCAGATCGTGCAGGCCTACACCGGAGGGGTGAACGCCTACCTCGCCACCAAAAAACTGCCTCTGGAATTCACCCTGCTGGGCTACCAGCCCGAGCCGTGGACCGCCATCGACACCCTGAGCTGGCAAAAAATGATGGCTTTTGACCTCGGGGGCAACTGGGACGATGAAATTCTGGCAGCTCTGGTCCACAACAAGCTGGGCGAGGAGGGCCTCAAGCAGTTCTTCCCCCCCATCCCCAGCACCGATCCCACCATCCTGAACAAAGCGGAGCTTCAGAAAACCAACCTGTTCCGTGAACCTGCAACCACAGAAAGCCCGGTCACCCTGTCCGATCCCACCCTGAACGGTTTGATGGCCCTGAAAGACATTCAGGCCAGTCTGGGCATGCAGAAGGTGCCAGACAAGGGCTCCAACAACTGGGTGGTGGCAGGCAGCCGCAGTGCCACAGGCAAACCCCTGCTCGCCGACGACCCCCACCTTTCCCTCAGTGCCCCTGCGCTCTGGTATCTGGCCGAAATTCAGGGACCCACCCTCCATGCCATCGGAGGCACCATTCCGGGTCTGCCTGCCGTGGTGATCGGAAGAAACGACCGCATTTCCTGGGCTGTGACCAACACCAACCCGGACGTGCAAGACCTCTTTATCGAGCCCGAGGGCACCCCCCTCACCGAGCGGGAAGAGACCATCAAAGTCAAAGGCAAACCCGACGTGAAAATCACCGTTCGGGAAAGCAAGCATGGTCCCATCATCAGCGACATCAACGAACAGGCCAAAAGTCTCGGGCAGGTGGTCAGCCTGAAATGGACGGCATTGCAACCCGCAGACACCACACTGGACGCTTTCATCGGCCTGAATTACGCCCAGAACTGGCAGGAGTTCACGGGAGCCCTCAAGCTGTACATCAGCCCCACCCAGAACTTCCTGTACGCCGATGTGGACGGCAACATCGGCTATTATGCACCCGGCAAGATCCCTTTGCGTGATGGCTGGGATGGCAGCGAACCCGTCTCTGGAAGCAAAGACTGGAAAGGGTTCATTCCCTTTGAACAGCTTCCCCACGTCTACAACCCCGAGAAAGGCTACATCGCCACCGCCAACGAGCGCCCTGTGCCCGAGGGTTACCTGTATCCTCTGGGCGCCGATGAACTGTTTGCCACCCGCTACCGCAAAGCCCGCATTGTGGAACTGCTGGAAGCCACCCCCAAACACACCGTCGATTCGTTCAAGGCAATCCAGCACGATTCTTACAGCCTGCTCTGGCAGGACCTGAAACCTTATTTGCTGGCCACCAAACCCCGTTCTGAGGCTGCACGTCAGGCGCTGGACACCCTGAAAAGCTGGGACGGCTTCCAGAAGCAAGAGAGCATCGGGTCCACGGTTTTTGCTGCGTGGTACAAGCAACTCACCTACATGATTCAAGACGAGTTGCCCACCGAGAAAGAACGCAAGCACCCTTATTTTGTGCTCGGACAACTCCAGAACGACGGCCTGTTCTGCAAAGGCCCCAACAGCAACAACTGTGCCGAATACCTCTCGCTCAGTCTGGACCGGGCCGTTCAGGACCTCAAGGGCCGTCTGGGTGAAGACCAGAGCACCTGGGAGTGGGGCAGGTTGCACAAGGCCTACAGTGCCCACGTCTTCAAGGACAACCCCCAGGTGGGCTGGCTGTTCAACCGCTTCACCCCCACCGATGGCGGACTGTACACCGTCAATGTGGGCACCTACGATCAGGAGCATTACCTGCAAACCCACGGGGCCAGTTACCGACAGATTGTGGACCTCGCCAACATGGACAACAGCCTGTTCGTGTTCTCGCTGGGCCAGAGCGGCAACGTGTTCAGTGCCCATTACAACGACCTCTCCCCCCTCTGGCGGGATGGAGAGCTGATCCCCATGAAGTCTTTTGATGGGGGCCAGAGCCTGATCCTGCAACCCTGATTTCAGGTTTTTTCAGGGGGAACTCTTTACCCTGAGGTTGGTCTTAAAACTTTTGGTGGGATCCGTGCAACCGTCTGCATTTCATGTGCAGGCGGTTTTTTTGCTGGCGGCTCTGGCTTTCAGAAGGCTTTCTCTGGACGGGAAAACAAAAAGCCCTGCACGGCACTGACCCCCAGAGAGGTCAGAACTTCCCACTGGTGTTCGGTTTCCACCCCTTTGGCGATCACATCCAGACCAAGGGCCTGTGCCATCCGCACCACTGCGGTCAACAGGGCTTCATCCCTGCTGCTGGGTTGCTCGGGGTTGAGGTCCTGAATCAGGTTGCGGTCCAGTTTCACCCCATGCACCGGATGGTGTTTCAGGGCTGAGAAGCTGGTGAACCCCTCGCCAAAGTCATCGATGATCAGGCGCACCCCGAGGTCCCTCAAAGCGGAAAGGCGACTCTGGGCCCTTTCTCCGTGTCGGGACAGCAATTCTTCTTTGATTTCCAGTTCCAGCAGGGCCGGGTTCAGGCCACTTTTGTCGAGGGCTTGCTGAACCGTGGCGGCAAAATCAGGGTGTGAAAACTGCTTGGCAGAGACATTCACACTCAGGATCAAGCCATGCCATTTGGCTGCATCCTGACAGGCCCGGTTCAGCACCCACGCCCCAATGGGCACACTGAGGCCTGTGCTCTCGGCAATCGGCAGGAACTCCAGAGGGGAAATGTGCCCGAACATCGGGTGGTGCCAGCGCAGCAGGGCTTCTGCCCCTCTGGGTTTGCCTCTGGGATCGGTGAACCGCTGGTACACGATGTCCAGTTCTTCGTTCTTCAGGGCCTGATGCAGAGCACTTTCCAGCGTGACCGGGGCCAGTCGGTCCGAAGATTGCATGCCGTGCAGTTCAAAACCGCTGCCTCTGGTTTTGGCTTCGTACATGGCTTTGTCGGCTTTCTCAAAGAGGTCCTGATAGGTGAGGGCATCCTCTGGAAACACTGCGAAGCCCACGCTGGGCGACACATGCAGGTGGTGCTGGTACAGGTGGAACATCGGCTCAAAGGCCTGCATGATGCGCCGGGCGACGGCCAGAACCGCACTGCTGTCTGCCACCGAGCGGATCAAGAACACAAACTCGTCTCCGCCTGTGCGGGCCACCGTGTCCTCGGTGCGCAAAATGGGTTCCAGCCGTCTTGCCACCTCGATCAGCAGTTCATCTCCCACGTGGTGCCCGAGGTTGTCGTTGATGCCTTTGAACTTGTTGAGGTCCAGCACCCCGAGCGCCAGACGGGTGCCGCTTTTGGAAGCATGCTCCAGAGCCACCCGGAAACGGTCTGCCAGCAGCAAGCGGTTGGGAAGTCCGGTCAGGGCATCATAAAGGGCTTTGCGTTCCAGTTCCTTCATGCGCTCGAAGGATTCCCGCTCCATTTTTTCTTTGGCCTGCCGTTCGGTTTCGTAGCGGTGGCGTTGCTGGTCCAGTTCGGTTCTGGCCCGTTCCAGTTCGTGCTGGGTGGCCAGTTGGCGGGTGCGCTGTTCGGCTTCGGCTTTGAGCACCTGTGCTTCCAGCTGGTGGGCTTCTCGGGCGGTATGAAGGGCCGCCTGCACCTCTCCGTCCTGCTCCATCGCCTGCGAGGTGAGCTGCAAAATCCGCGACAGGGTGCGCTGCCGGTTGCTGCCCCGTGCCAGTTCCTCGGCTTCAAAGAGCACATCCCGTGCCAGCGTAAGATGCCCCTGCCCGAGGTGGGTTTCCGCTTCACTGATCAGCACTTCAATCAGGCTGTCGATGGCCCCTGAACTGCGGGCCAGATTGATCGCCTCGTGGAAAGCCAGCAAAGCGGCATCCGTGTTTTCCCTCTGGCGGTACAAGACCCCAAGGTGGCGCAGGGCTTCAGCGGCCACCATGCCTTTTCTGGCAGTGATGTCCAGAGCAGAGCCCAGCAGTTCTTCGGCTCTGGGCAGGTTGCCCCGCCTCAACTGAAATTCCCCGTAATTGGTGCTGAGGATGGCCTCACCCATCCGGTGTCCGGCTTCCTGCACAATTTTCAGGGCTTTCTGGTACTGGTCCTGTGCGCTTTGCACTTCATCCAGATTGTCGTACACCCGTGCCAGATTGGTGGCAATGCCCGCAGAGAGCACATCCCCTTGCTGCCCGGCCAGCGTTTCGGCCTGCAACAGAAAATCCAGAGCGGTGTTGAAGCTCCCCAGATCGGTGTACAGGCTTCCGATGTTGCTGAGCAAGCCTGCCTCTCCACGCACATCCCCGAGCAGGCGGCGGATTTCCCGGGCCTCTTGCAAATGAAAGATCGCTGCGTTGCTCTCCCCTTTTTTGTGGGCCAGTTTGGCCATGCCATTCAGGGCATCCGCAAGGGTCTCCTGATCCCGGTACAGCCTTGCCCGCGCAACGGCCTGCTCGTACAGCAGGGCTGCCCGTTCGGTGTCTTCCTGCATGTGCCGTTTGGCTTCCTCAAGAAGGCGTTTGGGGGTCCTCAGGCTGGAGGAATTCGGATCAGACATCGGCTGCTCCTTGACGGGCAAAACTCGGGGGTTCTTTCAGTATGCACGTTCAGCCGGGAAGTTGCACACTTCCCGGCTGCAGGCCAGAGGATCACTTCAGGGCTTGTTTCAGGAAAGCCTCGGCGTTGATCACCCTGTCGGTGCTGGTTTGTTCCAAGAGGGGGGTGAGTTTCCAGAAGTTGGCCCCTTGCCCGAGGGCCAGAGCCAGTGTTCCAGTCACCACCGGGGCACTGAAACTGCTGCCCGTGGCGAGCACGCTGCGCTGACCGGGGTAAGCGGTGAACAGGTTCACACCGGGGGCCAGCACTTCGTTGCCCTGATGGTTCCACTCCACACTGGAACCATCGGTGTTGACGCTGCCCACACTCAGTCCTGAAAGGTCCAGCCAAGGATCGCTGCCCAATTGCAAGGCAGGGGGCAGGGGTTTGCTGCCTCCTTTGTTGCCCCCAGAGGCCACCATCAACACTTTCTTGTTGGCAGCGTACAGCATGGCGGTGTACACACTGCTGGTGAGTTGGTCGGTGCTGACACTCAGGTTGATGATGTCGGCTCCACCGTTCACAGCGTCATAAATGGCTTTGGCCATGTCTCTGGAACGGCCCGCACCATCCGGAGTGAGCACACGGAACACCTGAATGGTGGCTCTGGGGGCAATCTGGCGAATCAGCCCGGCCACAGCGGTGCCGTGACCATATGCAGCGTCACCATCTTTGCCTTCATCGGAAGGGTCTTTGTCCCAGCCCAGATAATCCCAGCCGGGGGTCACCGCCCCTTTGAGCATCGGGTGCTGGAAATCCACGCCGGTGTCAATCAGGGCCACATTGACCCCCTGTCCGAGCAAGGGTGCCATTTTCTGGGCTTTTTCCAGATTGATTTTGTTGAACGCAGCACTGTTGGCAGGGGCGGGTTGATAAATCCCATCAATCCACCAGCCAATGCCGTCGATCCACCAACCGATGCCATCAATCCACCAGCCAATGCCGTCAATCCACCAACCGATTCCATCGATCCACCAGGCGATGCCTTCGGTTTTGAAGGTGCCCTTGTCGCTCAGGGAAACGTCAAACAACTCGCTGGAACCCAGTTGTTCAATGGGAGGGCTCTGGTACTCTTGCTGATTTTGGCTGACGGGGGCCTGCCCACAGGAAGCGAGGGTCAAAAGCAAGGTGGTGAATAGGGTGAGGCGTTTCAGAACAGAAGTGTGTGACATGGTCACGTCCCTCCTTGGACTCCCAAAAGCAAGAGTGCATCTGCCGGATGGGCAAATGAAATGACAGCCACTGTGGAGATACCACAGCAGCGACCAATAGCCGGTCGCACCACTGACTCCACCTTTCCCAGGTGCCCGAATACAGGAAAGGCTTCACGGTCGCTATCAGCCAGAGGGTTTGGCTCTGTACTGATCTGCTACAATCATGACAAAAAAGCGCTTACGGGTCAATCCAGACGCGAAAAATCAAATTCATGCATGCCAAAAAATGGCTCTGCTGCGACAAAAACAGAGCCCTTAACATTTTCCGTACAACTCCCGGAAATTTCCTCAGCCAGACTTCAGAATTCACTGCTCTGGCTGAAGCAAAGGACAGGCAGCCTCTGCTGCCTGCCCTTTGTTGTTTGCCTTGTTGTGTGAAGGTAGGGATCCGAAACTCAGAGTCGGAAGCTGAATGAGCCTTTTTTGCATCCCACAAATGGAGCACAAACGGTGGCTGTTCCAGAGAGTTGCAGCGTGGAGAAATCAAAGCTGAGCGTGACTTCTGCTTTGAAGCCTGCCACAGAACCGCCCAGAGTGATCGAAGGATGCTGGGGATCCAGTTGGGCATGGCCCAGAGACACATTCCCCAGAGGGGTTTGCAGGGTGAGGTCCACCTGAATCAGGGTGGATTGCACCTCGTAAGACAGCACCACAGAGCATCCAAACGCCGCAATCAGCACAATCTGACCCCGGATGGCAGACACCTGATCGTGCAGGGGGAGGCTTGCAGCGTCGGTGGTGGCGGTCAGGGCGTGACCGGCAGGTTGCTGGTTGGCGATGTGGGGCAGCAGGTCTTCAGTGGTGAATTGGGCAGGCATAAATTCCTTTCTTGCATCGAAAGCACAGGGATTTGACGCTCAGGGATGTCCTGTCGTCCTGTCCTTCCTGAAGCGAGGATGCCATGCTCCCCATAAACGCACCGCTAATCGGCTGTTAACGGCTGGACCACAACAAAAAACCCTGCCAGAGCAGGGTCAGAAAGTGCAAGGTGTTTTACAGGGTGTTTCAGATTTCCAGAAAGAGTTGCAGGATGCGCACCGCACTGGCCTCATCGAGTTCGCCTTTGGACCTGCGGCGACCGTTCAGGTCTTCTTCAGCGCTCAGGGTGGTGTAACGCTCGTCCTGATAGTGCACGGTCAGTCCAGCCTGACGCAATGCATGCCCAAGGGCACGCACCTTCTGGGCCTGCTTGCTGGGCAGTCCATCGGTGCGAAGGGGCAAACCCAGCACCAGTTCGGTGGCCTGCTCTTGCTGCATTTTGCTCTGGATGCCAAGGATGTCTTCGGCTTGCTTGCCCCGGTGCAGGTAGCCGCGACCAAAAGCCAACCGGCCATAACTGATGGCAAAGCCAATGCGTTTCGGACTGACATCAAGGGCCAGGTAGGTGGTTTCGGGATTTGCAGAAGTGTCAGCCATGGTTTTGTGGGGTTTTTGGGGCAAAAAAAATCGCGGTCTTTTCGCCGCTTATGTTGAATAAGATAGCACAGTATGCATGACTTGTCAAGATTATGCAGGCCAATATGCACATGCATTGGACCCAGTTTTCCAGCACACTGAAAACATGATCCACGCCATTCCCCTTCTTGAACGGCAGAGACGGCTTTACGACCTCCCCAGAGGCATGGAGCGCTTCGAGGCTTACCTTGACCTGATGGCCAACGGCCACCCTGAACGGCTGCCCACCCTGCCCTTGCAAGCCATGAACCCGATGGCCCGAGAGCATGTGGCGGAACACCTTGATGCTTTGCTGGCAGAAGGGGCAGACCTCTGGTTGCAGGACTTTGCCACTGAACTGAATGCCCTGCTTCCAGACACCCCGGACCGCAACATGTGCTGGGTCATTGCCGATGACCTTAAAGGAGGATGGACCCAACGCCACCTGACAGAAGCCTCCAGATGCTTTGAGCTTCCCCGTTACCATCACGACTGGATTCCAATTTTGCTGTGGGTGTCTGACCCCATCGACAAAGAAACCCTCAGGAAAAACGCTTTTGCAGGTGCCTTCAGGCACTTTGACCACCTGAAGCATGGGGCACCCACCACCTTGGAACAGATGCTCTTGCAGGAAGGCCGGGCACTGCAATTTGCCAGAGAAACCGTAACCTTTTCCGCAGAGGAACTGGAATACACCGCAGAGGTCCTGCAACCCCACCTGCAGAGCACCCACTTCCCCACCCTGTTTGCCTGCCTGTATGGGGATGGGCCTGCAAAGGCCGTGGGTTATGCACCTCTGGGTCTCAGTGACCGGGCGGGGTTTGAATATGCTCTGGCAAGAGAAACCGGGCAGGTGGCTTAAAAGGCAACAAAAAAATCGGCGCTCGGCCGATTGATATATACATCATATCCCGGTATGCAGCATTCAGCAAGACCATGCAGGGACAAATTGCATGGGAACCGGGGCACAATCCTGATACTGTTTGAGTAACATGACTGTTCTGGAATCCACCCTCCCCCATCCCAAAACCCCAGAAGAGGCACTGAGCCTGCTTCTGGACGGCAACCGCAGGTACACCCACAACGCCCCCCACCTCGATGAAAGCCCCGAGCGGCGTGCAGAAGTCGCCCGCGGGCAGCACCCTTACGCCATGATCCTTGGGTGTGTGGATTCACGGGTTCCCCCAGAACTGGTGTTCGACTCTGGTCTGGGAGAACTTTTCGTGGTTCGCACCGCTGGACACGTGTTGGACCATGCCGTGCTGGGCAGCCTCGAATTTGGGGTGGAAGCCCTGAAAATTCCCTTGCTGGTGGTGCTCGGACATGACCGTTGCGGGGCCGTGAAAAGCACACTGGAAGCCCTTGAAAAACACATGCACGCCCACGAGGACATCGACTGGCTGGTCGAGCACATCAAACCCGCTTTTGAAGTTTCACAACACGAACAGAATCTGCTGGACGCCACCATCAAAGCCCATGTGCAGATCACCGTTCATGAACTGCAGCAAACCCCCATCCTCAGAGAAGCCGTGCAGCAAGGCAAACTCAAAATCGTGGGGGCTTTTTACAATCTGGACTCTGGCAAAGTCAAACTGCTCTGAGTCGTGGATTCAACAGTCTGAGTTCATCCTTTGATGGTCAGCAAGGGTTCAAGCTCTGCAACAGGCGTGGCCATGCCTGCACCTTGCAGGGTTTCCATGATCGCCTGAATGTTTTTGTACGCTTCAGGGGCCTCCTGCCAGAGGTCTTTCAGGTGGTCCCGGGCGATGTCCGATCGCACCCTGCGAACATCAAGGGGCGTCACCACCCGATCCAGCCATGTGGCAAACCCATCTGAAGGTTTTTGCATGGCCTGCCCTCTGGACAGCACCCGTCCTGCTCCGTGACTGGCACTGCAAAGGGCTTCCATGGACCCCAGACCTGCCATCAGGAAACTGCTGGTCCCCATCGAACCGGGCACCAGCACAGGTTCACCTGTGGATTGAAAAGGGGTGCCCATCAGGTCCTCCATCCCTCTGGCAGGGGTGGCCCCTTTGCGGTGAATCCAGCTTTCACCCTCCCGCCAGAGCATGTTGTGTGGGGCGTCATACAGCAGTGGGAAAGCGGTTTCCAGACCACATTTGCGCAACACCGAACAGACCATCAGGGCCAGCATCATGCGGTTGACCGTGGCAAAGTTGGCAGCATTGTGCAGGGCATCCTGAAGGGTCTGGCTGTGGCTCTGGTGTTTGCTCTGATGTTTCATGTGAAACATTGGGACAAAACCACGGGCCTGTAAAGGTCCCTGTCTGGCAAGTTCTTTGAGCACAGCCTCCACCATTCCAGCACTGGTGTGTCCCACCGACACCGAGCCCGAGTGCACCATCACCACCACCTGATTTTCCCTGATGCCCCAGAGGTGGGCACGCACAGGGTCAAGAATGCGGGCGACCCTCTGGAGTTCTGCAAAGTGGTTGCCTCCACCCAGAGAACCCACCTGACCATCCCGTGTGAATGCTTTGTTGCCCAGAAAATCCTGCAGACCAGGTGTGCTGCTGGCACGCAAACTGCCCAGCCGTTCGGTGTGTTCTGTGTCCTGCCAGAGGTCTTGCAGGTGGAAATCCTGCCAGAGTCCGGTTTGCAAGGAGGTGGGTGTGGTTTCGAGGAGGCCCATCATGCCTTCTCTGAGCAACGCTTCCCTTTGCAAGCGGTTCATGGGAATGTTGCGCCCAGCTTCGAAAAACATGTGGCGCAATGCTGGAATGAGGCGAGCACGCTCTTCCAGCACCTGCTCGGCTTGCAGTTCGGTGAGGTGAAGGCGCATGCCACACCCCACATCGTTGCCTGTGGCTTGAGGCAAAAAGAAGTGGCGGGTTTGCAAAACGGTACCCACAGGAAGGGTGCTGGACTTGTGAAAATCGGGGGTCAGCACCACTTTCTGCAAGGCAGCACTTGCAGGGATGTGCTCTGGATGCTGGACTTTCCACTGTTGCACAGTGTGTTCGATGTCCAGCAGGTTTTGCAGTTGTGCTGTGGCTTTGCGGTCAAATGGCACCTGTGAACTGGCAAACAGGATGACCTCTGCAGGCAGGTTGGTCTGGTACTTCAAACGGTAAGGATCGGTTCGGAAAAACATACAACCTCTTTGGTGTGCTGTGAGACAGGAGACTCTGGTTTCCAGAGCCTTGATTGGCTGAGAAAAAATGCCATTGGCCCCACAGCAGCAGTTGAGGCGATGTCTTCAAGGTATCAAAATCCTTGTTTTTGCAAATCCGCTGTTCGACGTAGCACAAAACAGTACAAACAGTCAAAAAAGGTGGAGCCTTTTCAGCTCCACCTCAAAAATGAAAACGATTTAATGGAAACGATTTTGAATTCAACTGCAAGACAAAATGCCAATACAACTTCAGAATTTCTATTTTACAGCAGAAGCAGAAGTCAGCACAGAAGAATCCATATCAGGATCCTGTTCATCACGGGCACTGAGGATGAAAGACACCACCGTCACACAACCAAAAAATCCCAGCATCACCAGAGCTTCCATCTTCTGACCTCCTGAAAAACACATGAGGACCCTTGCACAGGTCCTGACTTGCTGTTTCCTGTCCGATGAGACCATTGTGCTCTGGCATGTTGAAAACCACTGGAAGTGGGGCTTAAGCCCTGCTGAAATTGTGGGATTTCCTTCTTAAAACTTTCTTAAGCTCGGGTTCAGGGAACCAAAACAAAAAAGCCTCTGTACAGAGGCTTTTCATCGAAGTTCATTTCAATGGATGGGTCTGTTGATGTCAGCATCCATTTCCAACTCACGTGATTCCATGGCGCAGATCAGGATGGCCACTCCTACCAGAAGCAGCAGAAACAAGACGATGAAAATCAATTGCATGACACACCTCCGCACCTGAAGACAATGCCGGACTTGCAATGCCAGCATTTCTTTTCTCTTTTTCTTGTATACATACTATGACAGAACCCAGATTAAAAAAAGCGTAACACAACTAAACAAGTGTTCATTTTGTGTTATTTGCAGCAATTTTTGCTTGAAAGATTCGTTACCAAAAAATTACAGGATTGGCGTTTTCTCAGATGTAGTCGGTCACCTGCCCCGGATCAATGCCACTGAGACGACGGTACATCATGATGGCCTGACGGTCCGAAAAGGAAGAAATGATGTCTGAGACCAGACGGGCTTTGCTGGCCCGGTACTGCTCAGGATCCACTTTCAACAACACCTCGATGTCCTCCATGAATCTGGGGGGGACAATGTTGCGCTGGTAATCGTCTTCGATGCTGTTCCAGTAAATCCTGAACAGGTTTTCAATGATGTTGCGGTAGCCCCTCTGCTGGGTGCTGAGCTGGGGCCGATGGATCACATAAGCCCAGATCATGCGCCGGAAAAACGCCAACTCCACCTTGTAGGTCGGATCAATGCACAGACCCGTGCCCTCAGGATTCAAACGGATGTTTTCCACGTAATTGGAAATGAAATTGGACGCAGCAGATTTCAAAGATGCATGCTCAATGCGCCGTCCAGAGTAGAAATCCCCCACCATCAGGTCAATGGCATTGCGGATGCAGGTTTTCGCTTCAGGTTCCTCAATGTCGATGTCCTTGAGCACCAGATGCTTTTCACGTTCAAAAAACCGCTCGAAAAAACTGTCTTGCTTCATGTTCTCGGCAGGCAGGATGCCTGCACGGTAAAAATCCACCAGATCATGGATGGAGTAGGCGATGTCATCGGCGTGGTCCATGATCTGCGCTTCGATGGTGGGCATTTCGGTGCTCTGTCCCGCTCTGGCAAACAAAAAATACTCCAGATCGTCCCGGTAAGCCCCGTATTTGCGGTGGCGTTTGGCCTGCACCTCATTGGAGGGATCAAGGGGAAGTTCACCCCGCAGGTGGGGGTATTTCATGGCGGCCAGCAAAGAAGCACGGGTCAGGTTGAGGCCCACATAACTCTGGGATTGCACGGCCAGACGGGTCACAATGCGGAAAGACTGGGCGTTTCCCTCAAACCCATCCGGGTCATGAACACTGACCAGTTCATCCAGCACGGCCTCACCAATGTGACCAAAAGGAGGATGCCCGAGGTCATGGATCAGGGCTGCCGTTTCCACCACATCCGGGTCTATCTCTGGAAAAGTTTGCTTTTTCTGGTGTTTGCGGTCACGCAGAAGTTTTTCTGCAATTCTGCGTGAAATTTGGGAGACTTCCAGCGTGTGGGTCAGGCGGTTGTGGAAGGCATAGCCGGTGGGCGTGATGACCTGGGTGATTTCCGCCAACCTGCGAAACTCATCGGTGTAAAACACCCGGTCCCGATCCCGCGCATAAGCATTGCGTTGGTCGGGGGTGTCAAGAAATTTGCGCTCCTGCCGTCTGGCTTCCAGCATGCATCAACTTAACCAGTGAACGGCATCTGCGTCAAATGGGGTTCAGTGCGCCCCTCTTTTTTTCTGGAGGGTGCGGTCTGGCAACACTTTGAGCAATCCCTCCGAAACCAGCATCCACACCACGGCACGCACGTCTTCATCGGAGCACTGCAACTGGGGTTGCTGGCTGAGGTCTCTGGACACTTCACTGAACAGGGTGAAGGGTCTTTTGGGTTTGCGGCTGGACAGGTGCCGGAGCACCACACTTTTGACGGCAATGACCTGGGTGTCTGTCATGCTGGCTCCATCGAACTTGAGATCTGGTTTTATTTTAACGCTTCAAAGCTGAGTTGACTTAAAGAAATGTTCATGCTCGTGTTTGTTTTTGAAAAATCCAGAGTGTTTTTCCTTGTCACAGAGCAGCTTTAGGGTTTGTTTATTTTTCCTCAATCTGCTCATGTTCTGTAAGAAATCCTGTCATGTCTTTGTGAAAGGGTTTCTATCATGACCTCAACACGCAAGTGTGGCCCATCAAAAGGCCATTTCACAGCGGGGGTTGCCAAAACCACCCGAGGGGGAGCCATGGACACCATTCAGGTTTACACGCAACAGTTTTTGAATTACCTGCCCAACCTGCTCACAGCCATTCTGCTGGCAGTGGCGGCTTTTGTGGTGGCGCATTTTGCCCGCCTGCTGACCGTCAAAGGTCTCAAAGCCACACATGTCGATGAAAGGATGGCCAGACACCAGCAGGGAGAACCTGTGCAGATCAGCAAAACGGTGGGAGACATCGTGTATGGTCTGGTGCTCTTGTTTTTCCTGCCCGGCATTCTGGGGGCTCTGGGCCTCAACAGCCTGCTGTCACCAGCCACAGGTTTCCTCAACACTTTCCTGGCCTTCATCCCGAGGATCTTCGGGGCTGCAGTGATTCTGTTGATCGGGGCTTTCGTGGCCAAATTGCTGCGCACCCTGGTGACCAATGTGGCTGCCACCGCAGGTGTAGACCGCCTGACCATGCGTGCAGGGTTGCCTGCAGGAACCCACCTTTCCAACCTGCTGGGCATCGTGGTGTACGGTCTGGTGATCATTCCTTTCATCACTGCGGCTCTGGATGCCCTGCAACTGCAATCCATCACCGCCCCCATCAGCGACATGCTCAACCGCATTCTGAGTGCCTTGCCCAACATTTTCGCTGCTGCTGCGGTGCTGGCTCTGGCTTTCTTCATTGGGCGTTTTGTGGGGGATCTGGTGCGTGGTCTGCTGACCAGCATGGACTTTGACCGACTGCCCCAAATGCTGGGTTTTCAACCCACTGGCAGTCCCGCAGTGGGCAACACCACCCCAAGCGCCATTGCGGGCCATGTGGTGCATGCCACCATCGTGCTGTTCGCTCTGGTGTCTGCCTTTGAGTTGCTGCAAGCCGAAACCCTCGCCAACCTGACCCGCAATTTCATCCAGTTGATCGGTCAGATTGCGCTGGGCATGGTGATTTTTGCAGTGGGACTGCTGGTTGCCAACTTCCTTGCCCGGATTGCCAGCAGCGCCAGTGGTGTGAACGGTCGCCTGCTGGCCGGGGTGGCACGCTGGTCCACCATCGCCCTGTTCGGTGCCATGGCCCTGCGCCAGATGGGCATCGCCAATGAAATTGTGAACCTTGCCTTCGGGCTGACCCTCGGAGCCATTGCGGTGGCCTTCGCTCTGGCTTTCGGTCTGGGCTCCAGAGAAACCGCTGGAAAACTCACCGAACGTTGGCGTCAGCAACTGGAGAAACCCGGTTCTTCCACTGGGCCCGGGACCGCTTCCTCTGCTTACAACAACCCCACAGATTGATTTTCAGATCAACCCCTCAGACCAGCCCCGGAACTTCCGGGGTTTTTTGTGCTCTGAAAAGGGCTTCCTTGCTAGACAGCCCTGTGGCTTTCGTGCAAATGCAACCCATGGGTTTGCAGGGTTTGCTTATACTGCAAGAAATTCGACAGGAGACCCATGCAACCACAACGCTTTTACATTGGAACTTACACCCAGTCCGCAGGCCACGTTCCCAGAGCCTCTGGAAAAGGCATCTACACCATGACCCTTGACCCCACCAGTGGTCAGCTTTCAGAGGCAGAACTGGTTGCAGAGGTGGCCAACCCCACTTTTGTGGCCATCCATCCAGAGGGTCATGCTGTGCTGGCCGCCAGTGAAACCGAGCAAGGAGCCATCTACAGCTTTCATGTTCAGGAGGACCACAAGCTGCGCCTGCTCAGTGCCCAGTCTGCCCTGGAAGGGGCAACGGCTTTCGTCAGCACGGACCTGAAAGGCCAGTTTGCCTTTGTGGCCAACTACATGGGCGAAAAATCCGTGGTGGCTTACCCCATCCAATCTGATGGAGCCCTGTTTCCTCACATCGCCACAGACCAGCATGAGCACCACACCCCCGGCGAGCATGCGGACCACCCTCACGCCCACTGCATTCGCCCACACCCTGCAGGACGCCACATGGCCGCCACCAACCTCGGGACCGATGAGGTGTACGTCTATGACCTGCAAAGCCCAGAGGGCCCCCTGCACCGTTTGCACATCGTGGCCTTCCCACAGGGCTCTGGTCCCCGGCACATCCAGTTTGATGCCACAGGCACCCGGGCTTTCGTGGCTCTGGAGCTTTCTTCCCAGGTGGCCAGTCTGGTGGTGGAACCTGCCACCGGCTTGATGGTGGTTCAGCACCTCGCATCCACCCTTCCAGAGGGTCACACCGCAGAGAAAAACTCTGCGTCCGAAGTGCTTGTCAGCCCGGATGGACGTTTCATTTATGTGGGCAACCGTGGCCACGACAGCATCGCGGTCTTTGAGGTGCATCCAGACACCACAGAGTTGAGCCTGATCGAAACCGTCTCCACACAAGGCAAGGTGCCCAGAGGAATGGTTCTTTCGCCAGATGCCCGCTTTGTGCTGACAGGCAATCAGGACAGCGACACCATCATGGTGTTCAGACGGGATGCAGAGGCAGGCACCTTGGAACCTGTGGGCCTGTTTCCCTGCCCAACCCCTGTAGGATTTGCGTTCTTGCCTTAATACCAAAATCAGAAGAGGTCAGATTTGCTCTGGCCTCTTCTGGTTTTCTCTTTGCTGTTGTCTGTTGTGTATGGAATCAAGCAGTCATGCTGCGGGCTGTTGCTGGAAGGGACAGACAGGGCATGAGTTGCCCTCCTGTGTAACCTCCGGGCAAACCCTCCAGTTGCACATGCTGGTACGTTCCTGAAGCCGTCACACAATAAAATTTCAGGCTGCTGGCTGGCGTCAGATGACGGAACAGCACTTGACGGTAAAACGCATTGATGGTCTGGTGGGGGTCCAGCAAATCATGCTGGCGACCCAGACGGATCATCACGGTGACATGGTGGCGGTCTTCATCGGCATAGACTTCCATTTTGCAGGCGGGCATGTTGTTCAAATGCCCCTGAAATACGGGGTGAGACAGAATCAATTCCATGGTTCTCGGGCCTCCTGAGGGTGCAAAAACACCTCTGGGTGAATCCAACACCAAGCGCCCAGAGTGACCCACAGAGGTCTGAACACTGCGGTGTTGTGAACACAGCGGATGAAAATGGATGGACTGTCAGGTTTTATCAATTTAACGTGCCAACATGAAGCCCTCTTCATGGATCTGATGTGATTCATGGTGGCAGACTGAATTGTGGTTCAGAGTTGCTTTTGTTGTTGAGAAGCAGGTTTTCAAGAAGCAGGATGCTCTGAAGCGGTTTCTTCCTGCATCAATTCCACGAAGGCCCGCACCACATGGGGATCAAACATGCTGCCAGAACAGCTCTGGATTTCCTGCAGGGCTGCCTCATGACTGAATGGCTCTTTGTAAGGTCGTCTGGAGACCAAGGCATCATAGACATCCACCACACTGAAAATCCGGGCGACCAGCGGAATCGAATATCCGGCCATCTTGCCGGGATACCCACTGCCATCCCATTTTTCATGGTGGTGCAAGATCACATCCAGTGTGGAAGGGGGCAAACTCGGGATGTTTTTCAGCATTTCATGCCCGATTTCACTGTGCCTTTTGACCTGCTCAAATTCCTCTGGGGTAAGTTTTGCAGGTTTGAGAAGGATGTGGTCCGGAATGGCAATTTTTCCGGTGTCATGCAGGTAAGCACCCCACCTGAGGGCATCCAGAGCCTCTCCCAGCAAGCCCATTTTGCGGCCCAGGAGCTGGGTCAGGTGCACCACCCGGTCGGTGTGGCCTTTGGTTTCATAATCCCGGTACTCCAGCACCATTCCAATGGATTTGAGAGTCTCCTCCCGGCTGAAAGACAGTTTCTCGATGTAAGAACTGCGTTCAAAGGCATGGGAGATGCGGTCGCGCACGGCCCGCAAAATGCGCTGGTTGTTCTCGGTGAAAGCCAACCGGTCCTCGAAGGTCCCGAGCACCAGAAAGCCCCTGAGCCTTCCATCTGCCCGGATGGGCAGCAAAGCCACCTGACAGGCCTGTGCTCTGGGGAGGGGCTCTGGAGGGGCACACAGGGGCTCATGGGCATCAAAGAAAGCTGGCGTGCCCTTCAAAAAGGCATGGAGCAACCTTGGGCCGGAGTGACTCAGGTAATGGCTCAGCAGGTTTTCTGCAAGGGCAGGCTGCAGGTTCAGACAGGTCCCCACCTGATACTGGTGGTCTTCCACCTGCACAAACATGCCATAGTCAAAAGGCAGCACACTGGTGCAGTGCTGCAACGCCAGATGAATCACGTCCAGAGGGTCACTGGCCTGCTCCAGTTCTTCGGCAAGGCGCACCATCTGGGAAAGGGTGGTCAGGGATTCCATCAGTTCCTGCCGCGCCTCCACCCGGTCGGTGATGTTCAGGCTGGAAGACACAAAGCCCTGAAAATCTTCCCCTTGCCACATCAGGCGAAATGCGGTCTCCCCCCAGAGGTAAAACCCGGATTTGTGCTGGAGGCGGTACTCCAGAATTTTCTGGTGTGCCCTCTCCTGAACAGCTTGCAAAACCTCCTGAATCACCCTTTCCCGGTCTTCTGGATGGATGTACTGGTGGTCTGCAATCTCCATGAATTCCTGCGGGGTGTAACCCAGCAAAGTCTGAATCGAAGGAGAAACATAGGTGACCTGAAATGCCCGATCAAACCGGATGATCAGGTTGACGGTGTTCTCCGCAATCAATTTGAACTGGCTCTGGCTCTCCTCAAGGGCTTTCTGAATGCGGTTTTTCTCGGTGATGTCCTGCACCACCACCAGTCGGGCAGGCCTGCCCTGAAACTCCACCTCCTGAGACTCCACATGCACTTCCAGATGCTCTCCAGAGCGGGTCAGGTGAATCCAACTGCGCTCTTCTTCCAGGACCCTCTGCTCCGATGGGGCACAAAAATATTTCCTCAAAAGGTTCTGTTCCTCTGGAGGACGGATGCCCATCAGGTCCATGGACAGGAATTCGGCTCGGGTGTAACCATAGCGCAGGAGAGCAGCCTGATTGACCTCCAGAAACCTCAGGGTCTGCAGGTCGTACACCCACATCGGCAGGGGATTCAGTCGAAACATTGCTTCGTACATGCCCACAGGCGCAGGAGGTTCCTGATCAAGATCCAGCGTTTTTTCAGGTTGTGAGGAAGAATACACGGTCAAGGCAGCATCCTCTCTGGAGGGGCGTGCCAGCATGAATGCAACATGCCTGAAGGCAAAGCTCATGCCGGTCGCACCACTGACTCCACACATTCCAGGTGCCCGAATGCAGAATGTGTTTCATGGTCTCATGAGTGGGCGATGGCCCATTCTGGTCTTCACGTTACGAAACAGACCCCGCACTGTCAATCAAAAACAGTTTTCATGAAGAAAAAAAGCCTTGGTCAATTTCTTACAGTTCATTTACCGTGAAAATTAAAGGCCAAATCTTTCAGTGAGGGCTTGTCTTGAAGATCATCTGGTTAACAGCCCAGCAAATCCATAAAATAACCATCATGCGAAAAGAAATGTTATGCCTTACCCTTTCTCTGTTTGTGTTGTCAAATCAAGTTCATGCCCAGAGCAATGTGGCTTTCACAGCTGGAGTCTATGGCTTCGGTGCAGAATATGAAGCCCCGATCTCGGATGGTTTTTCTTATGGAATCCATGCCCATTTTGCTCCAAGTGCAAACCGACCCTCCTACAGCACTGGACTCAGTGTGAAGTATTTCTTTGGAGAGGGAACATTCATCCCATATGTGAATGTGGGCCAGATGTTCATGAATGAGCCCAACATCCAGACCCTCACCGCCACCGAAGTGATGGGAGGCATTCGCTTCAAATTGACCTCCAATCTGGCCCTTGATGCCACAGGGGGCATGGCCCTGATCCGCACCCTCTGGCAAGCCCCAAACAACAATTGCCCCGAGTCCTACTGCAACAGTTTGCCCATTGGCCCCACAGGCAGGTTTGGGGTGCGTTGGTCCTTCTGAACCAGCCAACAAAAAGACCCAGACGTTTTCCTCTGGGTCTTTTTTGAACTGCATTTACAGCAAACCATCCAGATATTCTGCAATGCCCACCTTGATGGGCATCAGGTAGATGTTGCTGTCCCGTTCGCGCACCCACTGCAGGGCTTTCAACACAAACTCACGGTTCCATTCCAGGGTGGGTTCGAAACCTCTGGGAAAAATGGCCCGATTTCGGGTTTCCCAATAGCGTCTGGAACGCACACCCACCACCGAAGTGACCCCCCAGAAAATGGGCATGTTGTGGCACTCTGACTGCTCAAACATCTCCTGAAAAACATCCATCAGGCGCAAATCAAAGTAAGGTTGGGTGAAAAAACCGGCGGCTCCCGCTTCCTGCTTCCGTTCAAGGTATTCCAGCTCACTGCGCAAGCTGGAACGGTAAGGATCCAGACCTGCATAGACCTGAATTTCAGGCAGCTCACGTTTGAACTTCTTGATGGCATCAATGCAAGAGGTGGGATACACCCGTTTGCTCATGTCTGTGGGTGGATCTCCCGTCACCACAATGACCTCTTTGATTCCCATTTCCAGGAGATTTTCTGCAAAAGGCAAAGGCTTTTTCAGGTTGATGTCAATGGACCTGAAGTGGGGGATCGGGCTGTTTTGAGGCAAAATGTCACGCACTGGACGGCATGCATCCCAGCTTCGGATGTCATAACGCATCAGGTCAGGCAGATTGATGGTGTCCACGGCAGGCAAAGCCCGCTGGATGAAGGTCAACTCCTCCTGAAGGTGTTCGTAGGTTTTGGGGACCAGTTCAACGGCAATCCGCATGCTAAACAGTGTATGCAGCCAGCTCCCCTGTCACCCTCCGAAATCTAGTTCTCTGGGCAAACAAGGGAATTGCCCAAGTTGACAGGCGTCCACCTTTACACTTCAGTCACAACTGGTATGCTGAACCCATGATTGCTGAGGTTGCCATCGAAAACGCCATGGAGGTTCGGGAAGCCCAGCATGCCGGGGCCACCTCAATGGTGCTGGTGCGAAACCTCAGAGAGGGTGGCATCAGTCCGGACCTCAAAACCATTGGGCTGTGCTCGGATGTTGCACGCATTCCCCTTTCCATTCTGGTGCGCCCAGATGCAGAGAACTACGCTTATGAAGAAGGCCGCAGACGCCGCACCCTCAAGATTCTGGAACTCTACTGGAACCACGGCATTCGAAACATCACCTTCGGGGCCATTCACAACACCGTGATGGACTGGGATTTGCTGGAAGATGCCATCACACATGGGTTCAGCGTCAATGTCAATTTGGCTTTTGACCAGACCCAGGATCTGGTGAAAAACTACCTGCAACTGGCCCTTTATCCC
Organism: Deinococcus misasensis DSM 22328; assembly: GCF_000745915.1. Lineage (NCBI taxonomy): Bacteria > Thermotogati > Deinococcota > Deinococci > Deinococcales > Deinococcaceae > Deinococcus > Deinococcus misasensis. Next base: position 720 of record NZ_JQKG01000046.1, on the reverse strand, counting down.
ATGGTCCGTCAGGTCACCACCCGAGGTCAGGCAGACAGTGCCTTTTTGGGACAAGACAAAATCCAGAAACTCACGCAATTGGAGAAAACCACTTTGCCTGTGCTTGCTGACACTTCAGGCTTGCCACCAGAACAGGTGATGGCTTTTCTGGAGCACACCAGGGTGCAGGGCCTGCATTTTGCCGCAGGGGCAAGGGACCGCAATGGACGCCTGAACACCATCTACATTGAAAATTGCATCAACCTGATGCGCAAACATGCCCGAGGTGATCGGGGCCGGGATGCTGCACCCTCCAACCGCTTCAGACTGTAAACGACTCAAAACCTGCACAAACCCAAAAAGGCCAGAGGGAAGATCCTCTGGCCCAAAAAACGAAACCCGGACCGACGTCCGGGGTTGGTTTTGAGTTCTGTTGAACGAGAAGAAGAAGCTCTAGTGGACGATCCTTAGAAAGGAGGTGATCCAACCGCACCTTCCGGTACAGTTACCTTGTTACGACTTCACCCCAGTCATGAAACACAACCTAAGTACCTGCCTCTCAGCTCCCGGCAATTTCAGCTGCATTCCACTCCCATGGTGTGACGGGCGGTGTGTACAAGGCCCGGGAACGTATTCACCGCGGTATGCTGACCCGCGATTACTAGCGATTCCAACTTCATGCAGTCGAGTTGCAGACTGCAATCTGAACTGAGGAAAACTTTAAGCGATTCGCTCACCGTC
>NZ_JQKG01000045.1 GCF_000745915.1 Deinococcus misasensis DSM 22328 | reverse complement strand
AGAAGGTCGAGTTGCAGCAGAAGACACCTGTGCCGAGAGCCAAGGACCGAGTGCCGAGGGCAAAAGATGCTGTGGTTTAAGCTTATCGGGTGCAGCACGCTTCTTGTGCAGAACAGGAGATCAGATGTTGATCTCCTTGCCCGCTTCTTGTGCAGGACAGTTCACGACATGTTGGTTGCACCCCTACAGATCCCCTTGACGATTTTCCCTGTGTGACACATCATGCTCTCGGCTCTCGGCTCTCGGCTCTCGGCTCTCGGCTCTCGGCTCTCGGCTCTCGGCTCTGTCTTGACCCTACTACGCGCTTGCGGGACGGCCCGCGTCGCGCTGGGTCGCTCGGCTCTCGGCAAAAAGACAAAGCCCCGTCGCATAGTCCAGTCCCTTGAGATTCTGCCCCACAGCCGATACACTGTTTCCCATGCCAGAGAAGCGATATCATTCCGCAAGAGCGCCCCAGAGGACTGGCGTTTAAGCGAACTGTTGCTTCTTTGAACCCCAAACCCCAAAGGCGTGCCCACCCACAGGCACGGTTTTTTTTTGAAGGAGAGAGCCATGATTCCTGCCCAACAACAAATCGAAATCCTGAAACGCGGTGCCGTAGACCTGATCAGCGAAGAGGATCTGAAGCGCAAAATCGAGACGGGCAAACAGTTGCGCGTCAAACTCGGTGCTGATCCCACCCGCCCTGACCTGCACCTCGGGCATGCGGTGATCCTCAAGAAGATGCGTCAATTTCAGGAGCTCGGGCACAAGGTGATCATGCTGATCGGGGATTTCACTGCCATGATCGGTGACCCTTCTGGCAAAAGCAAAACCCGTCCGGCCCTCACCATTGAGGAAACCCGCCAGAATGCCCACAGCTACCTTGAGCAGTGCAAACTGATCCTCAAAGACGACCCCGAGGTGCTGGAGTTGCGCTTCAACAGCGAGTGGCTGGAGCCCCTGAATTACGCCGATGTGATCCGTCTGGCCTCCCGTTACACGGTGGCCCGCATTCTGGAGCGTGACGATTTCTCCAAGCGCCTCAGCAACGGAACCCCCATCAGCCTGCACGAACTCCTGTACCCCCTGACGCAGGGTTACGACTCGGTGGCTCTGGAATCCGATGTGGAGCTGGGCGGAACCGATCAACTCTTCAACAATCTGGTGGGTCGCACCCTGCAAGGCCAGTACGAGCAGGAACCTCAGGTGGTCCTGACCATGCCCCTTCTGGTGGGTCTGGATGGGGTCGAGAAGATGTCCAAGAGCCTCGACAATTACATCGGTCTGACCGACAGCCCAGAGGTGATGTTCGCCAAGCTGATGAAGGTGCCGGACAACCTGATGGAGAACTACTTCACCCTGCTTACTGACCTGCCTCTGGACCAGATCCAGCAGACCATCTCTGGGCATCCTGTGGAGGCGCACCGCATTCTGGCCCGCAACGTGTGCCAGTGGCTGCACCCTGACGCAGACATCGTTTACGCCGAGCAGCGTTACGACGAGGTCGCCAAAGGTGGCATCCCTGATGACCTGCAAACCACCACCGTTCCAGAGGCAGATTTCAATGCTGAAGGCAAAGTGGGCATCCTGAAATTGTTGGTGCTGGGTGGTCTGGCCACCAGCAACAAAGAAGCCCGCCGTTTCGTGGAGCAAAAGGGCATCAAGCTGAATGGCGAGACTTTCACCGATCCTCAGGCTTTTCTGGACCTGTCAGAGCCTCTGGTGCTCCAGAGGGGCAAAGACAAATTTGCCCGCCTGAGCCGCTGAAGACCCCGACCTCAAAAACATGCTGCTGCGCTCTTTTGGGGCGCAGCAGTTTTGATTTTCCAACCCACTTGCAAATTCATCGCCATGTGCGGAGGGTGACACCCACCGTTCGGACCAATCCGGTTCTGGAAAACTCCCATCCGACAGTGGTGTGAATCAGTCCGGTGTGCTGCATGGCAGAGGTGTAGGCTTCGCTGCTGAACCACTGCCCGAGGCGTTGACGGGCAAGGCGTTCATCCAGAAACAGGGCACTGGAAGGGATGTGAACCGACACCTCGTGGTCCCGCACAATCAGGGTGATGGGGGTCCGGTGGGGCAGGCGTCTGTGGGGTTGCCGGGTCAGGAAACGCAGGTCGTTCCAGAAGGCCGGGAGCCACTCGGGGTGTTGCTGTTCCAGCAGTTTTTCCAGTCCCTGTGTGCCGGGATGGTACAGGTAATGCACTTCTGTGGCCTGCTTTGGACCAGAGAAACCGGCCAGCACGGGCACGCAATCTTCCATGAACAGGGGATCGGGATCGGTCCATCCATGGGGTTTGACCAGCTGGTAGGTGCTTTGCTGAGGGGTTTTCTGCACATTCAGCCAGCAGTAGGGAAGCCCTCCCACCAGAGGTTTCAGGGCCTCGGGCACCTGTCTGGGGTGGATGTCCAGCATGTACCGCACATCCGAGGGGCGTGAACTGAAGGTCCATTCGATGGGGCATCCTCCGGGTGTGAGCACACTGCGGGGGTTGAAATCTCCCAGATTGGGTGGGGCAATGAGCAGGTCTCCAACGTGTTCAAGCATGCATGTCACCTCCTTTAAAACCTGTGTCTGATGGAAAAAAGGGCCGATCCGGTGCCACCTGTAAACGGACCACTGCTGGTATTCCCGAGCATGATGGGTGGCAAAGTCACCACTTCGGAAAGGCAAATGGTGGTGCTCTGGCTTTGCAGGGCAAATTCGCTGATGGCCTGCCATCCGTGGCTGGCGCTCAGCAGGGAATGCAGGAGTTTGATGGTCTGCAAACGGATCTGCGGCTGTTGCAGGGTGTCCAGCAAAGCGTCCAACAGTCGGCTGTTGATGTTCCACAGGTAACTCTGGGCCGCTTCATGGTCGCTGGCCCTGCGCAGGGTTTTCAGCAGGCCATGCAGGAAATCCTGTGTGCCGTGGGAGATCACCAGCAGTTGCTGCTCCAGGTTCAGGTCTTGCATGCCGTCGTTCAGCCACTGGAGGTCTTCGGCGACCTCGGGGGTGAGCTGGCTTCCCAGAGGCGCACCCAGACTGGCCACCGTCACCCCGAACTGGCTGAAAGGTTGGGCTTCACCACGGTTCTGGAAGCTGATCCGCAAAGTCAAACCGTGCACAGGGGTCCCAAAACCAATGGAGGAGGAGGTGGCTTCTGCTGCATCCCGGCGCAGTTTGTCAATCAGGATTTGCAATTGGGCTTGCATGTGTTCAATCTGGTGCTTTTCCGATCCCTGAGCGCTCAGTTGGTCTTCCAGCAGCATGCTGAGGTCCATATGGTGTTGCCGCATGGGAGAGAGCAACTCCTGAAACTGCTCTTTCAATTCCTGATGTTTGAGCTGGTGTTGCTCAGAGCATTTGTGCAGCTTTTGAATTTCCAGCAGGAGGTTCTGGCGCTGGTTTTCATTGGGGATGCCCCCCTGATGGGCCACCACTTCCTGCATGATGGGACGCAGTTTTTTGAGGGCACGTTCCAGTTGCACCGTGTAATCCATAAACCCTCTGGGGGTGAACATGCAGAAATCTGGCAGCAGTTTGAGTCCGCCCACCAGCATGTCTTTTTTGACCTGTTGCAGCACCGTCTGAGAAGCATCAGGGGTGGGATGCAGTTTCAGGGTGCTCAGGGCGTGCAGTTTCAATTTCAGTTGATGGTGCAAATTCAGGTGTTCGGTCAGGGTGGTTTTCAGCAATGTGGGATCGGGTGCAAGCATTGTGTCCTCCTGTGGTGAGGGGGCATCATCACCGGGATGGACACAGTGTGCTTTTTGCGGTGTTAACTGCCCGTTAACGGACAATCAGGTGTTGTTGGGCACATCAATAAGGGAATTCCCTGAGTATAACCTTGGGTGTGACACCTTACTTTAGGGGTATGCAAGTCAAGACGCTGGGCGGGCTGGATGCAGGCATCAAACCCATGAAACCCAAGAACCTGCTCCTGCTCTGCTATCTGGCCCTTGAAGGCAAACAGGACCGCAAACACCTGCAAATGCTCTTCTGGCCCGAGGCCGCCGACCCGGCCACCAGCTTGCGGGTGGCGCTCAGCTACCTGCAAAGCCTTGAAAAAGACCTGTTCAAATCGGTGCAAAATCAGGTGGAAGCCCTCATCCACACCGATGCACAGCGGTTGATGCAGGCCCACCAGCAAAACCAGCACAGCGAAGTGATTGGGCTTTATGCTGGGGCTTTTTTGAAAGGTCTGGACCTGCGCAACACCAGCACCGAACTGGAAGACTGGATTTTTGAAACCCGAGAAAAACTGGCGTCTCTGGTGCAGTGGTCCATTTTGAAAGAGGCCCAGAGGGTCCGTTTTTCGGCACCAGAGCAATTCCAGCCCCTGATGGAAAAGTTCTTTCAGGTGGAAGGTGCCCCTCCGCCCACCCTTGAAATGCTGCGTTTCATGTACAGTCTGGGTCTGGAAGGGTATCTGGAACACCGGGTCCTGAAAGAGGCTGCGGAACTCGGGGTGGACCTCACCACCTTGCAGGTGCCCCAGAAAACCAACCTCCAGAGTGCCATCCGGCCTGTGCAGGTGTTCGTGGGACGGGAGCAGGAGATGCAGTTGCTCCATGAGCGCCTACAGCAAAACCCGCCCGGCATCGTCAGCGTGACTGGGCTGGGAGGGGTGGGCAAAAGCACTCTCGTTCGCATGTACTGTGCAACCCACCATCCTGAAAACACCCTCTGGCTCAAGGCCGATGGTCTGAAAGATGCCAGTGGTTTGCTGCACCAGTTGGGCCTCAATGTGCAGCAGGCAGACCCATGGGTGGGCCTCACCGACACCCTGCGCCACCACAAGGGTCTGGTGGTGATTGATGGGGCAGACCAACTCTCTGGACTGGAACACCTTCAGAACTGGCTGCGTTTTCCTGACCTCAGGGTTCTGGTGACGTGCAGGCAACCCCTGCAACTCCCAGAGGAAAGCCTCCTGAAACTGGAGCCTTTCAGCATTCAGGAATACCGTGGGATGGGCCTCAGCGAAGTGCTGGGGCACCCTGCCGTGCAGTGCTTTGAAAAACACGCAAAGCGCCACCATGCCGCTTTCAAAATCCAGCCCGAAGATGCACAGGACGCCCTGCACCTGTGCGCTGCTTTGAGTGGGTTGCCTCTGGCTCTGGAAATGGCTTCCAGTTGGACCCAGATTTTGTCTTTGAAAGAGATCAAAGCAGAGGTGCAACAGGTGGTGGACCCTGAAGGGGACCCCCAGAGCCTGAAACCCATCTTCGAGGCCAGTTGGAATTTGCTGTCAGAACAGGAAAAACAGGCATTGACCAATTTGAATTGCTTTCTGGGGAGTTTCACTCGGGAGGCTGCGGTGATGGTGAGTGGGGTGCAGCTCAGGATGTTGCAGCAGTTGGTGCGGAAGTCCATGTTGCAACTGGAGCCTTTTCAACGCTTCAGGGTTCCCCAGGTCCTCAGGGGTTTTATTCCAGCGTTGGATCCAAACATTTTGCAGAAGTATCAAGAGTATCATCTTCATTTGTTGAATTCGCTGGAAACCCAATTTGGCAAAGGCCTTCAAGAGTATTCAGGGTCGGTTCCCGACTTGATGGACGTTTTGAGGCAAACAGTGAACAAACAAAACCCTCAAACTCTTCCATTGCTGAGATTGTTTGAAAATGAATTTTCATACCATACAGGGTTGCAATTTTATTCAGATTTGATCAAAAGTTTAAGCATTGATGAACATTCCAATTTCTATGTGGAATATGCGTGGCTCTGCTACTTGGGTGGAGAAACCAGAGAGGCAATGGAGATTTGTTATAAACTCATGTCTATAGATCATGCTGAAACCAAAATGAAAGTTTACAACATTATTGGTTCATGCAAGATGTATCATTTGGATTACTTGAGTGCCGAAGAATGTTTTTTAATTGCTTGTGATATAGCCAAAACTCTAAGTGATCATGAAAGAATTGTATTATATGGAATTAACATGCTGTTTTCTATGGGTGCAAGAGGAGATTTGTATGCTATAAATGAGAAATTTAACGATCTGAAAAACAGTCAATTGTTTTTAGAGAATAAATTTTACAAAATATATATTTGCTATGCTTTCGAATACAATAAAATGATTTCTGGAGATGAAATATCTTTGGACTTAATTGATGGATTGATTGAAGAGAGTCAAGAAGGCAAATTTGTCAATATGGAAATTGCTCTTAAATACACAAAAGCAAAATACCAATGCCAAAAAGCCCCAAGTCTTGCTGATGAATCCTATTTGCAGTATCTTAAGATGGCTTGTGACAATATCAAGCAGTTCTCAATGTCAAACAGCTTAAGTATAGACTTGATGATCCACAAAATATTGAATCAGGGGTTTGATGATAAGTTTTTGGAATCTTTGATCTTGGATATCAAAAAGCACAAAGATAAAAGTGCTGCCATGGAATTGATATTCAAGGCATCTGCTTTGCTCGAGAAGTGGTCGAGCGATTTTTTGTTAAATGGAATACCAAGCCTAAGTCATCATTACAAAAAACTAAAGTATTACATAAAAGTAGAAGAAGCCTTGCGTGAAAACAAGACTTCCATGAAAAAAACAGATGAAGAGGTTCTGTTTAAAATGTTGCTTCAAGTGACTGAATGGCTGCGGATCAAGGACCGCCTAGAATTATTGGAGGAGGGGTTCCAACATCGTCATCTTCGTCCAGCGGATACAGGGGTTCCACATCCACCGGAACCACATCCCAGAGGCCCGGAACGATCCCTCTGACCTCTCCTGCACGGTCTTCGGTGAAGAAGTAGAGCCACCAACCGTTGTAGGTCACTTGCTTGTAGCCGTACTTGCCATCGGTGCGCTCAAAATCGGCAATCACTCCGGTGACTCCGGGACCAGCGTGGGCAGGGGCAGGCATGGGAACAAACTGGAAAATCAGGGGTTGGATGGAGGCAGGCCATTCATCTCCCCAGGTCAGTTGGGCCTTGGTGATCTGGCCCAAGTTGTTTTTCTGCATGTAGAGGGGTAAAAACCGGTAAACGGTGTACCCTTCGGAAGTGGTCAGGTAACCTGCCCCTGAAACAATGAGTCGGATGCCCGGAGTGGGGCCACTGGTGTTTTCGGTCATGACATCACCTTTGATCCTGAGAATGAAAAAACTTGCAGGTGCAGACGGATTTTGAAAACGTACAAGTATTACTCTCAGGGAAAAGCAGGTGGAAACGTATCAGGGGTTTCCCTGATGGTTTTTTGAATTCAAGAAGTTTAATTTTAAGCTTTACTGTGTTTATCAGCGAAATGGGAGAACCCGTCTGAATCCTCCCATTTCAAAAACCCTTCCAGAGAGGCCATCTCTGAGGCTTCTGTCCAATGCTGCGCATTGAAAATGTCATGGCTGGGGTGAACGGTAGGTGCCTTCCTCCAACCAGAGGGTCATGCGCTGGGTGGTCCTTTCCAGAAAGCCAGCAATGTGCTTTCTGATGTCTGGATTGAGGTTCCTCAATACGTCGTTCACCAGCAGCAAAGCCCGACCTGCTTTCAGGGCTTCAATTTCCGTGTCCTCAAAGGTCCAAGGGGTCACCTGTTGGTACCCCTCGATGAAAGCTTGATTGCAGGCTTCTCGCTCTGGATAGGTCGTCTGGTAATACAGGACATTGGCAACATCCTGCACGGGATGGCCAAAAGCGCAATCGTCAAAATCAAACACCTGCAAGACATTGCGCCAGACTTTCAAATTGCCATCGTGCAAGTCGGTGTGAATGGGAATGGGTGTGCCTTCTCTGGCCCAAATGTCATTTAAAACATCTGATGCTTTCTTGGAGGCGGTTTCAAACAGGTTTTGCTGTGCTCTGGACAGGTGTTCTGCGCCCCTTTCATCGAAAAGCACCACCTCGTCTCCCAGATAAATTTTGTTGGAAACGGGCAATGCACACCCTTCTGGCAGGGACCACTGGCGGGCGTGCACATGCAGTTTGGCGGTCACTGCACCCAGTTGTCGGACGATGGGCACAGACACCTTGTCTTCCAGCAGAGGACCCGGAATCCACTCAAACAGGGCAGAAGGGCGCATGTCAGACAGACCCGGCACCTCCAGCATCTGCATGAGGTGTCCTTCTGTGGTCCGAACGGGTTTCACCACAGCAAGATCGGTCTCTCTGGACAGGGCATCCAGCCAGGCCATTTCTGCCTGCACGTTGGCAACGGTGCGGTGGCTGTTCACATTGATCCGCAGGGCGTATTTCCTGCCCGAGGTGTCATCCACCCGAAACGTGGTGTTGAACCCGTGGTTGATCACCGTCAGCTTTCGGACTTCAAAGGGGTAGGCTTCAAGTGCTTTGAGGGCCACCTGACGCAGGCGGTGCATTTGTGCTCTGGAGGAAAGGTGTTCAAAAGGGGTCATGGTTTCTCCTGCGATCTGCCGAGGACAAAAATCTGTTATGGCTTTGGATTTTTGCTGTCTGCTTTGTGCCTTCTGCCCAGTTCCAGCACCTTTTTCCTGAACCAGCTTTCCTTCATGGCTGGGGTCTGAACCATCAGCTTCAAAAAAGCCTGTTTTTCTGGAACAGTTTGGGCTTGCCCGTGCACCCAGCACGCCTGCCCGAGCGCCTGAAGGTGCCACTGCTCTCTGGGTGGGCTTTCGATGCGGTCATCGGCCCAGCAAAAGGGAGGGTTCCAGCGGCTGACTTTGTGCTGGTGGTCCCCGAGGTAAGTCCAGAGTCGGTAAGGAATCGAAATGTTTTTGACTTCAAGCAGAGGAGCCCCCTCGGGCCACTTTGCTTTCTGGTGCCACCTCCAGGTGTTGGGGCTGGTGGGTCGGGCTTCCACAAGACCCACAAAGCGGATTTTGTCTTTGAACGCCCGGGCAGGAATGCGGTCTCTGGCAGCCCAGTACAAGAGGAGGTCGTACAGGGCCAGCAAGGTGGTCCCGCTGCACACCAGATCCACAAAAGACACAGGGCGTGAGCGGGTCAGCAGTTGCTGGGGCATCAGGCCCAGACGCAAAAATTGCTGTTCCAGAGCCAAGAGGCCCTCTGCATGCTCTTTGACCATCTCTTCAATGGGCCATCTGCGCAGGGACAGGTTCAGCAAAAAAAGCTGTTTCTGCCAGTCCATGCCCTGCAAAGTCCCCTGCAAATAATCAAAAATGCTTTCAGGAGAACGTCCCACAAACACCAGATCGCTGTTGGCACTGAAGGCCAGCACCTTGGCAGCACAGCAGCGCACATCTTCCAGAAACTCTGGGTAATCCTCTGCACCCTTCAGGGGCAGGCTTCCCAGTTGCTCGGGATGTTGCAAATTCCAGCGAAAAGGCACGGGTGACATGTTTTTCTCCTTGTTTCCAGCCTAAAAAAACCCCTCTGAATCTGCATGCCTGATGTGGCCTAAGTCATTGTGCGGGGATGTGTTTCTTGCCATGCATGGACTTGACGAATCATGCATATCGGTATATGATGATTTTATCAGTCGGCGAAAAGCCGATTTTTTTATTGCCTTCATCCTCCACACTTCCAAACCAGGACAAAAAACGCTTTCAGGAAAAACCAACATGTGGTTTTTTGTTGCGGGCTTTGCTGGATGTGTCGATCAAACCTGATCAGGTGATGTTTTTGTCAGCAGCAGACCCAGTTGTTTCAAGATGTGCAACGTTTGCCTCAGAACTGACAATTCCATGACCCTTTCCTGAAACAATACAGACATAAGAAATGGCGTCTGGTAAGCAAAAACTCCAATGCGAAATGCATGTTTTCAGGAGGTCGTCATGGAATTTGGAATTTGGATTCTGCTTTTGATGGTGCTGGTTTTTTTCATCGGTCTGATGCTGGTGTCCACGCCTGCCCGGTTGTACCGCAGGGGAAGCCGCGATGGGGATGGATGGTTTGACTCGGGTGGGACCGACTTCGGTGGTTCTGACTCTGGTGGATGTGATGGTGGCGGCGGAGATGGTGGCGGCTGTGGTGGTGGAGGCGAGTAACGGTGGAAAGACTTGCTGAATAATGCATAACGTGATATTCTGTACATATCAGTCGGCGAAAAGCCGAATTTTTTGTTTTATTCCCCTGCAAACCCAACAAAACAAAGAGGCCAGAACTCTGGCCTCTTTTGCTGTAAGTCTTCAGGAACCCAACTGGTTCAAGGTTTGCATGTCCTCGTCGGAAAGTTGCAGGCTTTCGGCCTTCATGTTTTCCTCCAGGTGCTTGATGCTGGAGGTGCCCGGAATGGGCAACATCACCCTGGAGCGCTTGAGCAACCATGCCAGAGCCACCTGTGAGGGTGCAGCCCCCAATTTGCTGGCAATTTGTTCCAGCGCACTGCCTTCTCGGGCCAGATTGCCCACATCCAGCGGAAACCACGGAATGAAGCCGATGCCGTGCTGCTCACAGTAATTCAGCACATCCTCAGAGCGCCGGTTGGTGAGGTTGTAGAGGTTCTGAACACTGACCACATCCACAATTTTGCGGGCTGCCTCGATTTCCTCAATGCTGACTTCAGACAGGCCAAAAAAGCGGATTTTGCCTTCCTGCTGCATTTCCTTGATCACCCCAAATTGTTCATCTCTGGGCACCTTGCGGTCAATGCGGTGCAGTTGCCAGAGGTCGATGCGATCCAACTTCAGTCTCCTGAGGCTCATTTCCACGCACTGGCGCAGGTACTCAGGACGGCCCACAGCATTCCAGATGTCCGGTCCCTGACGGGTCAGGCCGCCTTTGGTGGCCACCACCAGATCTGCCGGGTAAGGGTGCAAGGCTTCACGGATCAGGTTTTCACTGACCTCTGGACCATAAGAATCTGCGGTGTCAATGAAGTTGATGCCCAGTTCCACCACGCGTTTGAGCAGTTGGCGGGCATTCTCGGGATCTTTGGGTTCATCCCAGATGCCGGGTCCCGTGATCCGCATGGCCCCAAACCCGAGCCTTTTGACTTCCAGTTCTCCAGCCAGTTTGAATGTGTCTGACATGTTCACCTCAGGTTGAATGGTACTGCTCTGGTGGAAGGGGTTTTGTGGGGAAAGGTATTTTTGGGCAGAAGGCAGAAGGCAGAAGGCAGAAGGCAGAAGGCAGAAAACCCGTTACCACCACCGTAGGGGCGAGGTATGCCTCGCCCTGCATTGCCATAAAAAATCCCCGAACACCTCGGGGATGGTCTTGCTTTCCTCAGCTCACTTGAAAGTGTTGCATCTGTTCACGTCGCCGGTTTTGACTCCAGTGGTGAACCACTGGTCGCGTTGTGCGCTGGTGCCGTGGGTGAAGCTCTCGGGGTCGGAGTAACCTCTGGAGCGTTCTTGCAGGGTGTCATCGCCAACGGACTGTGCAGCCACACGTCCTTCGTTGATGTCCTCAGGGGTGGCAATGGGGTTGCTCTGGTTGGCCAGAGCATGTGCCCACACCCCAGCCATGCAGTCGGCTTGAAGTTCAAGGCGCACGGCTGCTGAGTTGGCACCCTGACGGTCCCCACTGCGCTGAACCTGATCCATGATGCCCAGTTCGTTTTGCACGTGGTGTCCCACTTCGTGGGCAATCACGTATGCGGCTGCGAAGTCGCCTTTGGCTCCGAAACGGGTGGCCAGATCGTTGAAGAAAGAGGGGTCAATGTAAATGGTCTGGTCATTGGGACAATAAAACGGTCCTGTGGCAGAGGTGGCATTGCCACATCCTGTGGTGGTGCCTGCGGTGAACAGGTCCAGTCCAGGAGGGTTGTAGGTGCGACCAGATTTCTGGAACACGGGTCCCCAGTAATCTTCGGTGCTGCCCAGAATGGCTCTGGTGAAATCCAGCACTTCATCGTTTTGTGCTTTGGAGGTCTGCTGTCCAGAGTTGCCTCCCAGTTGATTCAGAATCTGACCGGGATCTCCGCCAAACAACAAGCTGACAATCAGCAAAATGATGCCTGCACCTCCGCCAATGGCCAATCCGCCGCCCATTCCACTGCCCCGGCGGTCTTGCACATTGCTGCTGCGTCTCAAACGTTTCCAATCCATGGTTTCAGCATAGTTGTGTGGTTCAAAAAGGACGTAAGAAACTTCTTATTGTTGGCATTTGATCAGGGTTTTTTTAAGGATCGCTAAAACACCAAAAACCAGACATCAACAGCAAAAAGGCGAGGATGACCTCGCCCTTTCTGAATGTTGAAGGTTCAATCGTCTGCGGCCACCAGAGATGCACGGGCTTCACGGATCTGCAATTTGCGAACTGCACCCATGAACACCACCATGCTGAGCACACTGAACCCGAGGAGCCACACGAAAGCACTCGGGGCGTAGGTGTGGGCAGTGGTTGCGAACAGCAAAGGCAGGAAGAATCCGCCCAGACCGCCCAGCATGCCGACCAGACCGCCCACCACGCCCATGTCTGCACCGTAACCGTTGGCAATCAGTTTGTAGGTGGAAGCTTTCCCCACGCCCATCCCCACCCCGAGCAGCAAGGTGCACACCACGAACAGGGGAAGGGGCATCAAGTGGGTGTTCAAACTCAGCAAGGCAGCGGCTGCCACACACACGTAAAAGGAATACAGGGTGACGATTCTCGGGCCGAAACGGTCACTCAGGTATCCCCCCAGAGGACGCAGCAAACTGGCCGGGAAGATGAACAGGGCCACCAAGAGTCCAGCCACCTTGAGGTCCATCCCATACACGGTTTTGTAGTACTTGGGCAGCCAGCTGGACATCGCCACGTAAGCGCCAAAGAAGATCACGTAGTACAGCCCGAAACGCCAAACTTGCAGGTGCTTCAGGGGAGCCATCCACTGGGCAAGGGTTTTGGGGGTGCTGTTCTTGCGGTCTGTTGGAGCGTAAAAGTAAATGAACAGGGCAGTCAAAATCAGCAGCACCCCATAGAGCATGGGCACGAAGCGCCACCCTCCAGGGATCAGGGCTCCAGTTGCAGGCACCAGCGTGATCAGGGTGGGGGCCAGCAGTTTGGTGATGCTTGCGCCCACATTGCCCGCCCCGAACGTGCCCAGAGCCAGCCCTTGACGCTCTTTGGGCACCCAGAAAGAGATCCAACTGTTGCCAATGGCAAAAGACACGCCAGCCAGACCCACAAAGAAAGCCAGAGTCAGGATCAGGTTGTAGCTGGCTGCAAAAGGCAGGATGAACAGGGGAATGCTGGTCAGTAGGGTCAAAACCGTGAAGACGTTTTTGCCGCCAAACTTGTCGGCCAGAATGCCCACAGGCAGGCGCAGCAGAGAGCCAGTCAGCACTGGAACGGCGGTGAGCAGGGCGAACTGGGCGTCCGTCAGGTTCAGCTCTTTTTGCAAGGGAATCCCGATGATGGCGAACATCACCCAGACGGCGAACAGGATGGTGAATCCTGAGGTGGAAGCAATCACAACTTTTGAGGGGTTTGGGGTGGACATTTGGGAACTCCTTAAACAGGGATTGGGGGATTTGCCGAGGGCAAAAAGAAGGCTTTGTCTGAAGCATTCAGGGCGAGGCACGCCTCGCCCCTACAAACAATTCATTTGACGGTTTTTGCTGTGTGGTACATTACGCTCTCGGCTCTTGGCCTTACGCTGGATGTGCCAGCACCACACTCAGCAACGACAACAAATGCGCTTTGATCTTCAGGTAGGTGGGGTCTTCAATCAATTCGGCCTTGCTGCGGGGGCGGGCCAGAGGCACTTCGATGATTTCGTGGATGCGGGCTTTGGGTCCGTTGCTCATCACCACGATGCGGTCGGCCAGATAGATGGCTTCGTCGATGTCGTGGGTGACCATCACCACGTTTTTCTGGCTGCCGTCGGTGTTTTCCAGAGACCACATTTTCAGCAGTTCTTCGTGCAGGTTGCTTTTGGTGATGGCGTCCAGTGCCCCGAAAGGCTCGTCGAGCAGCAGCACTGAAGGGTGAATGGCAAACGCTCTGGCGATGGCCACGCGCTGTTTCATGCCTCCAGAGAGTTCGCTGGGTTTCTTGTCTTTGTGGGGCATCAATCCCACCACGCTCAAAAACTCTTCCACGCGGGCTTTGCGTTCTGCGGCACCCAGCTCGGGTTGGGCGGCTTTGACGGCTTCCAGCACGTTCTGGAAGACACTCAGCCATGGAAGCAGGGAGTAATTCTGGAACACCATGGCTCGGTCCGGGCCGGGGCCTTCGATGGAGCGTCCATTGAGGCGGATGTGGCCGTTGCTGGGTTTTTCCAGACCCGAGATCATGTTCAGCAGGGTGCTTTTGCCGCATCCAGAGTGACCGATCAGGGCGATGAACTCTCCGGGCCAGATTTCCAGATCGACATTCTCGACGGCGACGTAACTGCCAAAGGCTTTGTGGACGCTTTTGATGTCGAGGGTGGGGGTTCCGCTGCGCTTACTCATATTTCACCATCCGTTCAAGGAATCCGAAGAAGCGGTCAAACAACAGTCCAGTCAGGCCGATGATGAAAATCGCTGCGATCACGTTGGGCAGGCTCAGGGCATTCCATGCATCCCACACGAAGAACCCGATGCCGGATTTGCCGGAGAGCATCTCGGCGGCCACAATCACCATCCATGCGATCCCGAAAGAGATCCGCAAACCGGTGAGGATGTGGGGCAGGGCGAAGGGAATCAGCACTTTGCTGATGTACTGGGCAGGGGTGAACTTGAAGACCCGTGCCACGTTCTTGAAATCCTTGGGCAGGTTGCTGACCCCGAAGGCGGTGTTGATCACGGTGGGCCACAGGGCGGTGATGAAGATGATGAACACGGTGGCAGGTTCAGCGCTCTGGAACACGGTCAGGCCGATGGGAAACCATGCCAGAGGACTCACCGGACGCAGCAACTGCACCACGGGATCGATGAGTTTTTTGGCAAAGGGCACACTGCCCATCAGGATGCCCAGAGGAATGGCGATCAGTGCGCCCAGAGCAAATCCGGAAGCCACGCGGGTCAGTGAACTGAGCAGCAGGTTCAGGATGCCCCGGTCGTTGGGGCCACGCTCGTAGTAGGGATCTGCGAACATGGTTTTCAGGGCTCCGAACACATCCAGAGGGGTGGGCAGGTCTTTGATGTTCTGTCCGACAATCCACCAGCCCAGCAAGAGCAGCGAGATTCCGGCCACAAAAAACCCGAGTTGACTGGCGGCATTCTTGAATCCTTTGAGGACCACACCTGTGGAACGGGAAGCAGTGGCTTTGTATTGAACGTTTTGCATGTGCATGCCTCCTTAAATGCTGTAGTCCTTGAGGTAAGCCTCGGGTTTGTTGGGATCGAACTTGGCTTTGTCGAGGGTCATGGTCCAGGCTTTCATGTCGTCGTCGGGCAGTTTCAGACCGGCTTCTTTGGCGACCTGTTTGTAGAGGTCCTGCATGATCAGTTTCTCGGCGATTTTTTCCACATCAGGCAGCTTTTTCAGGTAGCCGAAACGCACGTACTGGGTCATGAACCAGATGGCGTGGCCGTGTCTGGGCATGCTGGTGGCCCCTTTGCGAGAGAACAGCATCATGTCGTCCAGGAATTGCTTCATGCCGATGCCTTCACCCATATCGTAACGGCCTTCAAGGCGGGCTTGAATGATCTCAGGAGAGGCATTGACGTATTTCGATTGACCGATCACGCTGGCGGCTTTGCGGCGGTTCGCAAGGTTGTCAAGCCATGCGCTGGCGTCCAGAATGGCCCGCATGATGGCGATCACGTCGTCTTTGCGCTCAGAGAACTGTTTGTTGAGGACCAGGGCTTTCTCGGGGTGGTGTTTCCAGATTTGCTGGGTGGTGATGTGGGTGAAACCAATGCCCTGTGCAGCGGCCACTCCTCCCCAGGGTTCGCCCACGCAGTAACCATCCATGTTGCCGACTTTCATGTTGGCGACCATTTGCGGTGGGGGCACGGTGATGATCCCGACTTTGCTCTGGTCGATGTTGGCGGCGGCCAGCCAGTAACGCAGCCAGATGTCGTGGGTCCCTCCGGGGAAGGTCATGGCAAAAGTGGGAGCTTTGCCGCCTTTGATCAGGCTTTCCACCCGGTCTTTGACTTTTTTGAGGTCGGTGCCCACACCTTTGAATCCGCTTTCCAGCGTGATGGCCTGACCGTTGTTGTTGAGCATCATGGCGATGGGCAACTCTTTGCCTGCCTGACCACCGATTCCGGTGTAGACACTGAAAGGCATGCTGAACAGGCAGTGTGCCCCCTGAATGTCTCCGGTCAGCAGGGCGTCGCGGGTGGCGGCCCAGGAAGCCATTTTGACGATGTCCACATCCACGCCATATTTCTCGAAGTACCCGAGTTCTTTGGCCATCACCAGACTGGCGCAATCGGTCAGTGCAATGAAACCGAGCTGGATTTTTTTGCTCTGGGCCTTCACGAAGTTCACAGCGGGCACGGCACTGGCGGCGGTCACAGAGGCCGCTTTGATGAATTGACGACGGCTGATTTTGGTCATGGGTGCTCCTTACAAAAAAGAGATGTCGTCGGGGGTCACAGGCAATGGGGAAGAGGGTGGGGGGGACAGGCTCGGGAACAGCCTGAAATCCGATGGAACAGTTCCCCGAAGGGATGCAGTCACTATGCGGAAAGCTTTCAAGGTTTGTCAATAGCAAATTTGCAAAACGTGCAAAAAAAAATGGACAATCTGCAAAAATAAAGGACAGAACTAGACCTTTTTCTTAAAAAATCTGCAAGATGTTCAATTTGTTATTGACATTGTGCATGAAATTCATCTACAACTGATTCAAGCAGGACGGATGCCCCGCCGAATGTTCTGAAAAAGCAGAACACCCTGCAAAGGAGTGAGATCCCATGTCAACACAACCCACACACCGCCTTCTGGTGATTGGCAACGGAATGGTCGGCCACAAATTTTTGGAAGCCTTACAAAACAAGACCCACAACATGGAGGTGACGGTGCTCTGCGAGGAACCCAGACTCGCATACGACCGGGTTCACCTCTCCAGTTATTTTGAGAAACCCCGCCCGGACCTCGCGATGGGCCGCATCGAGGACTACCAGAGCTGGGGCGTCCGTGTGGTGATGGAAAAAGCCACCCACATCGACCGTGAAAACAAAACCGTGCACACCGGCAGTCGCGCATTGAAATACGACACACTGGTGCTGGCCACCGGTTCTTACCCCTTTGTGCCACCCATCGCAGGCAAAGAGGGGCAAGGCTGCTTTGTTTACCGCACCATCGAAGATCTGGAAGCCATCGAAGGCTACGCCGAACAGGCCACAGAAGGTGTGGTCATTGGCGGAGGTCTGCTCGGGTTGGAAGCTGCCGGAGCCCTCAAAGCGCTGGGTGTAAAAACCCACGTGGTGGAATTCGCCCCTTGCCTGATGCCTGTGCAGGTGGATGAGCAAGGCGGCAAGCTCCTCAAGAAGAAAATCGAGCAGATGGGCATCACCGTGCACACCAGCACCGCCACCCAGAGCATCGACCTTTTGGATGGCAAAGTGAAGGGCCTGACTTTTGCAGATGGCCGCTCCATTGAGGCCCAGATGGTGATTTTCAGCGCTGGAATCCGGCCCAGAGACGAACTGGCCCGTGCCAGTGGTCTTGCCGTCGGAGAACGGGGTGGCATCTCCATCAATGAAAATTGCCAGACCAGCGATCCCAGCATTTACGCCATCGGAGAGTGCGCACTCTATCAAGGTCGCATTTACGGACTGGTGGCCCCCGGTTACACCATGGCCCGCGTGGTCGCCGACCAGCTGACCGGAGGGGAAAGCCAGTTCACCGGAGCCGACATGAGCACCAAGCTCAAACTGCTCGGGGTGGATGTGGGGTCTTTTGGAGACGCTTTCGGACAAACCTCTGGCAGTGAAGAGATGTTCTTCACCGATCCCATCAAAGGCACCTACAAGAAACTGGTGCTTTCCTCAGACGGCAAAAAAGTGCTGGGGGGCGTGCTGGTGGGTGACACCTCCGATTACAGCACCCTCCACAGCATGTTCTCTACCGGAATGGACATCCCCGGAGGAGCAGAGCACCTGCTGGTCCCTGCCCCTGCTGGAGGCACCCAGATCAAAGCCACCTTGCCCCTGACCGCCACCGTGTGCTCCTGCGAGAACGTCTCCAAGGGAACCATTTGTGACGCTGTGGCAGGCGGAGCGCAGGACATCGCCAGCCTCAAAAAGTGCACCAAAGCAGGCACTGGATGCGGAGGCTGCGTCCCGATGGTCACCGACATCCTGAAAGAACAACTGCTGGCCATGGGTCAGGAAGTGAACAACCACCTGTGTGAGCACTTCTCTTATTCCAGACAGGAACTCTTTGACCTGATCCGCATCAAGGAATACCGCACCTTTCAGGACGTGCTTGAGCACCACGGTCAGGGTCTGGGTTGTGAAATCTGCAAACCTGCCGTTGCCAGCATTCTGGCCAGCCTGTACAACGAATACATCCTCAAAAAAGAACATGCCCCACTGCAAGACACCAACGACCGTTTCCTTGCCAACATGCAGCGGGACGGCACCTACAGCGTGGTCCCCAGAGTGGCTGGCGGCGAAATCACCCCCGAGAAACTGATCGTGCTGGGCGAGGTGGCCAAAAAGTACAACCTGTACTGCAAAATCACCGGAGGACAGCGCATCGACCTGTTCGGTGCCCGTCAGGAACAGCTTCCCCTGATCTGGGCCGACCTGATTGCTGCGGGCTTCGAGTCCGGTCATGCGTACGGCAAATCCCTGCGCACCGTCAAAACCTGCGTCGGGGAAACGTGGTGCAGGTATGGGGTGCAAGACTCCACCGCCCTCGGCATCAAACTGGAAGAGCGCTACAAGGGCCTGCGTGCCCCCCACAAACTCAAAGGGGGCGTCTCGGGATGCACCCGCGAATGTGCAGAAGCGCAGGGCAAAGACTTCGGCATCATCGCCACCGAGAAGGGCTGGAACCTGTACGTGGCTGGAAACGGCGGAATGAAACCCAAGCACGCCCAACTGCTGGCCGCAGACCTCGATGAAGCCACCTTGGTCCGGTACCTTGACCGCTTCCTGATGTACTACATTCGCACCGCAGATCGCCTGCAACGCACCAGCGTCTGGCTGGAAAAACTGGAAGGCGGCATGGAGTACCTGAAGAAAGTGGTCGTGGAAGATTCCCTCGGGATCGGAGCCGAACTGGAAGCCGCCATGGAGCAGCATGTGGGCACCTACCACTGCGAATGGCAGGCCACCCTCTCCAACCCCGAGAAGATGAAACACTTCCGCCACTTCATCAACACCGATGAGTCCGACGACAACGTGGTGATGGTCGAGGAACGCGGCCAGATCCGCCCGGCCTTTGACTTCGAGAAAGCCGACCTGCTTCCGATGATCTCGGGAGATTGAGGAGACCGCCATGACACAACTGCTGACCAGAGACGACAACAATCAGGCTGTTTGGGTTCCTGTGTGCGAATTGAACGACATCCTGCTGCATGCCGGAGTGGCCGCAAAAGTGAACGGCAAACAGGTCGCCATCTTCCGGGTGGAAGAAGAGGTGCTGTACGCCATCAGCAACTTTGATCCTTTCACCAAAGCCAACGTGCTCTCCAGAGGCATCGTGGGCACCAGAGGCGGCGTTTACAAGGTGGCTTCTCCTTTGCTGAAACACAGCTTCAACCTGCAAACCGGTGAGTACCTCGATGACCCCACCATCAAGGTTCCCACCTTTGAAGTGCGTGTGGAAAACGGAAAAGTATGGGTCAAGGGGTAAGGATTCTGACCTTCAGGTCCGGGGACGCTTCGGCGTCCCATGTGGCTTTTGGGGCTGAGGGGGGGACAGCATGACCCTGTCAGACCCGAAAACCGTCAAAACCGTGTGTCCCTACTGTGGGGTGGGGTGCGGGATGCTGCTGCACGTTGAAAACAACACGGTGGTCAAGGTCTCTGGAGACACCGAACATCCTGCCAACGCTGGAAGGCTGTGCACCAAGGGCCTCACCTCCTTTCAGGTGCTGAACCATGCTGGACGCCTGAAAGAAGCTTTTGTGCGTAAGGGTCGGTATGCAGAGCGCCTGAGCATGCCCATGGAACAGGCCATTCAGGAGACCGCAAAGCGCATCCAGAGCATCATCGAGAAAGACGGTCCAGAGGCGTTTTCGTTTTACCTCTCGGGGCAGATTTCCACCGAAGCCCAGTACCTTGCCAACAAACTGGCCAAGGGTTTCCTGCGCACCAACCATGTGGAGACCAACTCAAGGCTGTGCATGTCGAGTGCAGCAGCGGGGTACAAGATGTCTCTGGGTTCAGACGCGCCTCCGGGCTCTTATGAGGACATCGAAAACAGCGACCTTTTTGTGGTGATCGGCTCCAACATGGCAGACTGTCACCCGATTTTGTTTTTGAGGGTGCTCGATCAGGTGAAGGCCAGAGGGGCCAAGCTGCTGGTGATCGATCCCAAAAAGACCGCCACCGCAGACAAAGCCGACCTGTACCTCCCCATCAAAGCCGGAACCGATCTGGCGTTCCTGAATGGCCTCTTGTACCTTCTCATCGAAAATCACCGCACCGACGAAACCTTCATTCGGGAGTTCACCGAGGGCTTCGATGAACTGAAAACCTTCGTGCAGGACTACACCCCCGAAAAAGTCAGTGCCATCACGGGCCTTCCCGAGAAGGTGCTGCGCCACGCTGCCCGCATGATCTCCGAGGCCAGAGAATTCATGACCTTCTGGACCATGGGCCTGAACCAGAGCACCCACGGCACATGGCACACCAATGCCATCATCAACCTGCATTTGGCAACAGGCAAAATTTGCCGCTCTGGAAGCGGTCCTTTCTCCCTGACCGGACAGCCCAACGCCATGGGAGGCCGCGAAGTGGGGTACATGGCCCACGCCCTGCCCGGCCAGAGGGTCATTGCCAGTCCTGAAGACCGTGCTTTCATCGAGAAACTCTGGGGGGTCAAGGAGGGCACCATCCTTCCCAAACCCGGTCTGGACGCTGTCCCAATGTTTGAGGCGATGAAAGAAGGCAAAATCAAAGGGGTGTGGGTGATCGGCAGCAATCCGGTGGCCTCCATGCCCAACCGCCAGAAGGTGATTGACGCTCTGGAAGCTTCAGAACTGGTGATTGTGCAGGACGCTTTTCTGGAAAGCGAAACTGGAAATTTTGCAGACATCCTGCTGCCCGGTGCCCTGTGGGCTGAAGCCGAAGGCATCATGGTCAACAGCGAACGCAACGTGGCCCTGATGCAAAAAGCCGTGGATGCCCCCGGAGAATCCCTGCCAGACTGGCAAATCATCGCTGAGGTCGCCAGAGCTCTGGGTTACGGAGCCCATTTTGCTTACCAGAGCGCCAGTGAAGTTTTCGAGGAAATCAAAAAGAGCTGGAACCCCAAAACCGGCTACGACCTGCGCGGCATCACCCATGAGCGGTTGCAGGAATCCACGTTGCAGTGGCCCTGCCCTCCAGAAGGGGAGAAGCGCAACCCGATTCGCTACCTGAACGATGGGGTCAGCCAGACGCTGTACACCCTGCCAGACGGCACCCAGCCCGAGCTGGTGTTTCCTACAGATACGGGAAAAGCCAAATTCCTGTGCAGGCCGTACATGCCCCCTCAGGAGCTTCCCGATGCGGAGTACGGCTTCGTGCTGAACACCGGACGCCTGCCCCACCAGTGGCACACCCTGACCAAAACCGGCAAAATCCCCACCCTGAACAAACTCAATCCAGAGCCGTTCATTGAAATCCATCCAGAAGATGCAAAAGTGCTGGAGGTCAAAAACGGTGACAAACTGGAGGTCAGGTCCAGACGTGGGAAAGCCGTTTTGCCCGTGCTGGTCAGCAACCGGGTGCAGCCCAAGAACCTTTTTGCCCCCATCCACTGGAACGACCTGTACGGCGAGGACCTGTGCATCAATGCCGTGACCAGCGATGCCAAAGACCCCATCTCCTTGCAGCCAGAGCTGAAATTCTGCGCTGTGGCCCTGCAAAAAGTGCACTCTGAAGAACGTGAACTGGTTTCGGTTGCAGCCAGCAAAGCCGAGTCTGTTCCTGTTCCGGCCTTTGCCAGCCCGGTGGACGCTTTGCGCTCTGCTCTGGGCCTGCGTGAAATGGTCACGGTCAGCTTCGAGTCCCACGAGGAAAGCTACCTCTCTGGGTTTCTGGTCGGTCTGGGACGGTCTTACGCTCCGCAGATGCCCACGGTGCCCACCCTGCCCACCAACGCCCCCCTGACCCCCACCAAGCGGGACTGGGTGAATGGTCTTTTGGCTGGAATGTTCTCCCGAGGTGCCCCCGGCACCCTCCCAGAGCCTTCTTACTCCACAGCCCAGAGCATCCTGATCCTGTACGGATCCCAGACCGGTAACGCCGAGGGCATCGCCCAGACGCTGTCCGACAGTCTGGAAAGTCAGGCGGTCTCCACTCGCGTCCTCAGCATGTCGGACTTCAAAGTGGAAGGATTGCAAAACGAGCACACCGTGATCCTGATTTCCAGCACCTACGGTGACGGCGATCCACCAGACAACGCCAAGTTGTTCTGGGAAGACCTGACCCAGTTCGAGGGGAACCTCTCCCACCTCAAATATGCGGTGCTGGCTCTGGGAGACAGCAATTACGATTCCTTCTGCCAGTTCGGCAAGAATCTCGAAGCCCGCATGCAAGCCCTGGGTGCCCATGCCCTCCATGCAAGGGTGGACTGCGATGCCGATCACTCTGGGACCTCCTCCACGTGGACCAAACAACTGACCCGCATCCTGTCCGGTCAGAAAGCCCCAGAGCCCAGAGCCTCCAGCAAAGCGGTGTCCAGCAAGCACTCTCGGGCCAATCCTTTCCCGGCCAGACTGGTGGTCAACCGCAGGCTGACCGGAGTTGCCTCAGAAAAAGACGTGCGTCATTTCGAGTTTGACCTGACCGGAAGTGGCCTGACCTACGAAGCCGGAGACGCCCTCGGGGTGATGCCCACCAACGACCCCGAGCTGGTGCAGGAAATCCTCCTGAAACTGGAACTCTCTGGCAAAGAGCAGGTGACGGTCAAAGACGGTGAACAGGGGCTGTTTGAAGCCCTGTTCAGGCAGTTTGACATCACCCGGCCCTCTGCGGATTTGCTGCACGCTCTGGCAGTGCAAACCGGAGATCCCAAGCTGCGTGCCCTGCTGAACCCCGAGCGCAAAGCCGAACTGCGGGATTTCCTGTGGGGCAAACAAATTGCTGATCTGCTCTCCATCTACAAAGTGCGTTTCTCTGCCGAGGAGTTCGCTGCACTTCTGAAACCTTTGCAGCCCCGCCTGTACAGCATTTCCTCCAGCCCCAGACTGGACCCCAACCGGGTGTCCCTCACGGTTTCGGTGGTGCGCTATCCCGGCATGGGCAAAGGACGCAAAGGGGTGTCCTCGGGCTTTCTGGCAGATCGGGCACAGGTCAGTCCAGTGCCGGTCTTCGTGCAGAGAAACGCCACCTTCAAGCTGCCCAAAGACCAGAGCGCTCCGGTCATCATGATCGGTCCGGGAACGGGCATCGCGCCATTCCGGGCTTTCCTGCATGACCGTCAGGCCAGCGGAGCCACCGGAAAAAACTGGCTGTTCTTCGGAGAGCAGCGCCAGCACAGCGATTTCCTGTATCAGGAAGAACTGCTGGCCATGCAACAGCGGGGCATCCTCCACAAACTGGACACCGCCTTTTCCCGCGACCAGCAAGAAAAAATTTACGTCCAGCAACGCATGATGCAGCAGGCCAAAGACCTCTACCGCTGGATTCAGGACGGTGCCCACATCTACATCTGCGGTGACGCCAACCGCATGGCCAAAGACGTGGACCACACCCTCCAGAAGATCCTGATGCAGCAGGGCAGCCTGTCGGAAGATGCAGCCAGAGAACACCTCAAGACCCTCGGGGGGCAAAAACGCTACCTCAGGGACGTGTATTAAGGAGAACAACATGGCCTGGTTTGATGGAATGAGAGTGCTTTCTCTGGAAACCCGCAGACGCGAAGAAATGCTCACCCTGATTGAAAAATACGAAGGGGTGGCCACCGTGGTCCCCAGCCTGCGGGAAGTGCCTCTGGACACCAACCACGAACTGATGCGTTTCATTGAGCGCCTCGAAGCTGGAAATGTGGATTATCTGGTGTGCATGACCGGGGTGGGCACCCGCATGTTTCTGCGCGATGTGGTCAAATGCTACCCCGAGGCGTTAAAAGCCCTGAAGAACGTCAACATCGTGATCCGTGGCAACAAGCCCCTCAAAGCCCTCAAAGAATTTGGCCTCTCGGGGATCATGGTGAAAAAACCGCACACCTGGAGGGAGGTGCAGGATTTCCTGCTCTCCATCAGCTTGCAGGATGCCTTCATCAGCATTCTGGAATTCGGAGAGCCGACCCCTGTGGTCCTGATGGACAGCCTGAAAGAACAGGGAGCCGCTGTCCAGAGCATTCCTGTTTACCGCTGCGTCCTGCCCGAAGACCCCAGACCCCTGATCGAAGCGGTGAAAAGCTGCATCAGAGGTGAATTTGATGTGCTGTTGCTGTCCAGCGGAACCCAGATCGTGCACTTCCTGAAGTGTGCTCGGGACATGGGCTTGGAATTTGACCTGAGGCAATCCCTGAAGCGCATGGTGATCTGCTCGATTGGACCGGCTTGCAGCGAAGCTGTGGGAGACCTCGACCTCAGCATGGACGTGGAAGCCAGCCCCCATAAGATGGGCATTCTGGTGCGTCAGGCTGCCGAAAACGCCGGGGTGATTTTGCAACAAAAGAAGCCTGTGACGAGCTGGTTTTAGATCCCCCAGATCCCCCTGCTCCCGCTTCGCTTGGGCTGTCCCCCTTCATGAAGGGGGACATTTCCTTGCCAGAGCCCTCCAAAAAATCCCCCCTTCAAAAAGGGGGGACCGCCTTGAGCGTCAGCGAAAGGCAGGGGGGTTAAGCGTTCAACACCAGCAACTCTGGCGTTTCCAGTTGTCGGATCACTTCTTTGCAGAAACGGGCGGCTTCTGCACCATCCACCAGACGGTGATCGAAGCTGAGGGACAGGTACATCATGTGGGCCACCACGATTTCGTCCTGAGCGTTCACGATGGGACGCTTCTGGATGCTGTGGATGCCCATGATGGCAGCGTCTGGCACATTGATGATTGGAAAGCTGAAGAGGGCCCCAATCGAACCAATGTTGGTGATGGAGAAACTGCTGCCTCCCATCCGCTCTGGAGAAAGTTTTCCGATGCGGGCCAGTTCGGCGACTTCTTGAATTTCCTGAGCGAGTTCCAGCACGGTCTTTTTGTCGGCATCCCGGATGACCGGAACCACCAGTCCAGCTTCGGTGGCGACAGCCATGCCCATGTTGTAGTACTGCTTCTGCACCACTTCCTGTTTGGCCTCGTCGAAAGAGGTGTTCAGGGCAGGGAATTTTTTCAGGGCAGAGACAATGGCCTTGAAGATGAACGGCAGGTAACTGAGTTTCACTCCGTCTTTTTCAAGGTGGGGTTTGAGTTTTTCACGCAATTGGACCAGAGCACTCAGGTTGGCTTCGTCCACGGTCAGGGTGCGAACGGTGTACAGGTGGGAGGCCTGCATTTGCTGGCTGATCGCCCGGCGCATGCCGCGCAAAGGGGTGCGGGTTTCCAGAGCCTCGTAGCCTTTGGGGGTGCGGTATTGAACCGGAGCAGGGAAGCCTGAGGGTGCTCCAGAAGTGACGGGTTTCAGGCTCTGGGCGTACTGGTGCACATCAATGACCCGGATGCGCCCATTGGGACCGCTGCCCTGCACTTCGTTGATGTCGAGGTCCAGTTCTCGGGCCAGTTGGCGGGCAGCAGGAACCGCCAGAGCCCGGCCATGCTTGTTCTGGGCCACGTTGATTTTGGCTTCGGTCTGCTTCAGGGCTGCGGAAGGCTGACGGATCGAGGTGGGCATCTTGACCTGTTCGGCCTCACCAAAGGCTTTGAACAGGCTGAGGTCGTCGCCAGAGTCTTCTTTTTCAGCCTTTTCAGCTTTGGGCTCGGGTTTTTGCAGGCTGTCTTGCTGGGCAGGAGAGGACACAGGCTGGGCGGAGGTGTCTTCGCCGGCTTCGGCAATGATGGCGATGGGAGCATGGACAGGCACGATGTCTCCGACCTTGACCAGTTGGGCTTGCAGCACCCCCGAGATGGGACTGGGCAACTCGACAGTCACTTTGTCGGTCATCACTTCGATGTAAGGCTGGTCTTTTTCGATCTTCTCGCCGACCTCGACCATCCAGCGCAGGATTTCACCCTCGACCACAGATTCTGCCAGCTCGGGCAGACGGATTTCTTTTGGCATACGCTTTTCCCTTCTCACGATGGCGTGTGGGCGGTCAGATCACCTGAACACAAACCACAGGCGCACCAGTGCCCAGATCAGGATGGCAACCGCCACCCCGCGAACAAATTTGTCTTCCTTCCCATAAAACCAGGTGCCCACCGCCAGAAGCACATAGAAGACCACAGCAGAAAGCTGGTCCCAGGGGGCGGGCAAACGGCTGGAGAACGTGAAGACGCCAATTCCAATGAGCAGACCGAGGATGCTGATGACAAAGCGTGGCACGTTTACAGCTTCCAACACTCTGGGGTCAGCATGCAACGTCTGCGGTGCATCTCAGTAACCCAGAGACTTTGCAGCCGCGCGCAGCACGCGGTTTGGACCGGGCAGATACACCTTGTCCAGCGCGTAAGGGTAGGGGGTGTCAAACCCGGCCACCTGAATCACCGGAGAGAGCATCTGGTCAAAGAGTTCTTCCTGAATCACGTAAGCCACCTCTCCCATGAAGTTGGAGGTTCTGGGGGCTTCGGAAACCAGCACCACGCGTCCGGTTTTGGCCACGCTGTTCAATACGGCTTCGCGGTCCCATGGGATCAGGGTGCGCAAATCCAGCACTTCAGGGTGGATGCCTTCGGCTTTGAGGGCTTCTGCGGCTTTGATCACATCGGGCATCACACCGCCATAACCAATCAAGGTGATGTCCGAACCTTCCATGCGAACGGCAGCCTTGCCGAAGGGGATGGTGTAATCCTCCTCGGGGACCTCCTCTTTGAAGGCGCGGTACAGGCGCTTGGGCTCGAAGAACATCACCGGATCGTCCAGACGGATGGCTTCTTTGAGCAGACCTTTGGCATCGTAAGGGGTGGAAGGCATGACCACTTTCAGACCGGGGGTGTGGGTGAAGTAAGCCTCAGGGCTCTGGGAGTGGTGGTTGCCGCCCCGCACACCTCCACCCGAGGGGGTGCGGATCACCATTGGGCAGTAAAAGCCACCCCCACTGCGGTAACGGATTTTGGCTGCCTGAGACACGATCTGATCGAAGCCGGGATACAGGTAGTCTGCAAACTGGATTTCGGCCACCGGACGCAGACCCCGGATGCACATCCCCACAGCAGCACCCACGATGCTGGCTTCAGACAGCGGAGTGTCGAAAACCCGAGCCTTGCCAAATTCGGCCTGCAAGCCCTCGGTGGCGAGGAACACCCCACCCCGTTTGGCCACGTCTTCGCCAAAAACCAGCACGTTGGGATCGCGCTGCAACTCCTCACGCATGGCCTGATTGATGGCCTGAATGAGGTTCAGGGATTTCTTGACGGGAGAGGACGTGGGTTTCTCAGGACTTTGCATGGTCATACATTCTCCTCCCTGACGTACATGGCCTGTTGCTGCAGGTGGTCGGGGAGGTCGCTGTACACATCATCGAACAGAATCTCCCAGGTGGGGTAACCGGAGTCTTCGGCTTTCTTGAGGGCTTCCTCGAATTCAGCGAGTACACTCCCATAATACGCTTCAATTTCTTCTCTGGCTGGAAGAATCCCCTCTTTTTCAAGGAAACGCTCGAAGCGCACCAGAGGGTCTTGCCTCCTCCAGCTTTCCACTTCGTCTTTGCTGCGGTAACGGCTGTCGTCGTCGGAACTGGAGTGGGTGCCGATGCGGTAGGTCAGGCACTCAATCAGGGCAGAGCCATTTCCAGCACGCACCCATTCGGCAGCTTGCTTCACCACTGCACGCACAGCCAGCACATCCTGCCCATCCACGTAAAAGCCGGGGATGCCGTAAGCATGACCTTTCATGGCGATGTTTTTGCTGTTGGTCTGGTCCTTGACGTTCAAGCTGATGGCGTACTGGTTGTTTTCGCAGATGAACAGGCAAGGGGCCTTGTTGGCAGAAGCCATGTTCACCCCGGCATGCCAGTCGCCTTCACTGGTCGCTCCCTCTCCGAAGGTGCACACAGTGATTTCATCGGTCCCGAGGTATTTTTGTGCGATGGCCGTTCCCGCTGCGGGTGCAATGTGGCTTCCGATGGCGCTGCACACCGTGGCGATGTGGTGCTCTGGGTCAGAGAAGTGCTGGGGCATTTGTCGGCCTTTGCACACGTCGCTGTTGCTGCCCAGCAGTTGAGAGATCCAGCGGTCCAGAGGCATCCCAAGGGTCAGGACAAGGCCCTGATCCCGGTAGTAAGGCCAGAACCAGTCGTGGTCCCTTCTGACCCCCCAAGCAATGCCAATCTGGGTGGCTTCCATGCCTGTGGATTGGGCATAAAAACTGGTTTTTCCTTGCCTCAGAATGGGGATGAGGCGTTCATCAAAGACCCGGGCACGGATCATGTCCCGGTGGATGTGCAACAGTTCATCGGCACTTAAATCCAGCTCAAATGGCTGGGTGCGAGATCCATCCTCGCCAATCAATCGGATCGGCTGGTTGGTGAATGCTTCAAACATGCAAACCTCCAAAAAGGAACGACCTGTTCCTCCCTATCTTAGGGCCTATCTTCTTCACGATGTGAGTTATACCCGTATGATAACCCCAGAGATACCCCCCTCTCCAAGACAAAATTTAAGACAAATGTCCCATATTCCCTAAAAAATATTGGAAAACCGGCTTTTTGCGGAATATAAACTTTGTCATCCGGGAAAATGTTTGCAAATCCTAATTTCGAGCATTCTGGATCTAGGTTTTGGACAGGGTTCAAAATGATTCGTATCGTTACATAAATGTTTCATTAAGAAAATGCAGAATGGTTTATGTTCTTCAGTAAGGGATTTTCCTGAGGAATGTCCTTGTGCCTCTCTGTAAGCGATAATTTAAAGCGTGCATCCTGTATTCCGTTTACTCAGAACAAAAAATCCCGTTTGCTTCAGGTATTCTGTAAATGATTTTCCTGTCAGGAACAATAAAAGGAAGTATCCCATATGCCGAATCACCCCTTACAATTTCAGAATTGGTACCTCAGCCACAGCGAACATTTTCAGGAGCAGACCAGCATCGAATATGTCGGCACACCTGAATTTGGCATCAACCACCTGATCTACCATCAACTCTCTGGAATGGAGGCCCCCATCTGGTTCGAAATCACCCCGAGGGTGGCCCACGATCCGGTGCTCACCGCCAACACCCTTGTGGATGCCTTCAACAAAGCCGCAGGGGAACGGTTGCTGGACCACGGCATGGAGTACCCTTATGTGCTCAACATCATCAAAAAATACACACCGCTTTTTGGTGCACACACTTTTGTGTTCAGCGGAACCCACCTTGCCCCAGAGTTCGCTCGGGCCATGCTCGAATTGCAGCAAGAAGGACACACCCTGATCCTCATTGGAGAAGAACGCCTCTCAGACTTGCCCATTCTGACCAACGAAGACCTGCGGGTCACCCGTTCAGAAGCATTCCAACTGGCAGAACCCCTCCTGCTTTCTGAGTCCCAGATTCAAGACGCCTACGACCAAACCCGAGGGGTCTTTGAACCGCTCTGGATCCGCCTGAACGAACTGGCCAGACGCCCCATCCCCCTGCGACCCACCGCCGATGGATTCAAACACCCACCCGGCTACGAAGTCGATCTGGACCCCAAATTGCTGGTTTCCTTGCTTCGCAAAAAAGAAAAGTACATGGAAGCTCTGGAAATCGCGGTTCCCAACTGCCCCCATCTGGTGCCCCAATTCATCGAAGAGGCGGGCTCTCGGGCTTTGCTGACTGGAGCACACGCCCACTTGCATGTGCTGCTGGAAGCTTTGCCTCGGGATATCAAAGAGGATGAAGTGGTGATGCGCTGGCGGATTGAGGCGGCATATCTGATGGACAAAAAAGCGGAGATCAAAGAGGAAGTGCTGGAGTATCTGGAGAAGCATGAAGCGCCAGATGTTAGGGCTCTGGCTGTGCTGTATATGATTTTTGATAGAAATTTATCTAAGCAAGCTAAGAGGGCTTTAGGGGAGATTGAAAGTCTGCCAACATTAAAAGCTAAAACCTTTCTTTATTCTTACGAAAAAGAAGCCGTTTTTGCTCAACCCGAAGAGCCTTATAAAGCACTGTCATTGGCAGAGGTGGAGTCTAATCATCTTGAGATTATAAGATGCGTAAAAATGATTTCTAGGTTTTCTAATATTACATTTAGATATAAAGAATATTTACATTGGAGTAATTATGGGATGGAAATAGTACAATCTATGCCAAATGTAAATGCAAATGACCATTTGGCAATAGTGAACTCCTGTTTATACTCTAAAATTATACAAAATAGAATGGACGGCGTAGATAGTCTGATAAATGAAGGAATGGCCTTGGTAGATAAAGCAAATGACGAATCAAGAAGATATTTTTATAGTACGCTTGCAGATTATAGTTTTGTTTTAAAAGATTATGAAAAATCTCTCTCATTTTGGAAAGACTTATATAATAAATCTGACAGAAATTTTAGAGCTTTTTACGCTTATGAAATTTTGAAAAACTTAATATCTATGGGAAAACTTGAAGAAGCACAAAAATTTACCGAGAATCTGACGTCTACTTCTCTGGGGTTGAAAAATGCTTTTAAAATTCACGCACATATGGCAGAATTGTATTTTCGAATTCATGTAGACGATTGCAGCTATGATCAGCTTTGTAAGCTTGATGATATGATAAATAACACCTACCACTCGAGCGCTTATCTTATGTTAATTCTTATGAAATATTGTTTCTCGAAAAAGGCTCCTGCAAAACTTATTAGCGATAAAGAAATAGAAATTGTGGAAAAGATGCCTAAGGAAGTAATTAGATTTTATTTGGGTGATAAACTGTATGAAAAATACTATTCTGTGCCTACAAAAAGAATCGATGCAAAATTCTTGGGGAAACCTCAAATAAAGATCAATGGAGAGTATGTTAAGTTGCCACTTAGACAGATTGAGATTTTGTTAATCTTGTCACTTAATAGCGATGGATTATCTGGTGATAAACTTATGGTAAAATTATATGAAGATGGTCAAGATAACTACGGTAGCTTAAAAACTTCTATTTCTAAATTAAGAAAGCTCATTAATATTTCTGCTAACCCTTATAGAATATCGGATGACTTTGAATCAGATATCACAAGACTAATTCATCTTATTAAAGTTGGAAATGTTCAAGAAGCTTTGAAGATTTATTCCGGTAAATTACTGCCAGAATCGGAAAATGATTATATATTCGAAACTCGTGAATTAATTGATAGTAGTTTGAATAATATGGTCATCAAGCATAAAAACATTGATATGATGATAAGTATGTTTGATATAAACAATGATATAATACTTCTTGAAGAAATTATAAACCGTATGGATAAAAACGATCCTAGGTATGTAATTTTGAAAGCTAAACATAGTCAAGAATTAGGGAATTTTAGCTGATGGAGTTGTAGATTGAATTTTATTAGGCTCAACAGGGGGGTTCCAATCAGCAGCTCCGGCGAATCCAGAGAAGCCCATCTCCAGCACCCCAACAACCACCAAAATGTTTTTTACGATTCTTACTTTGTTCATGTTTACTGCCTCCGTGGTGGTCATTAGACCACGGAGGCAGTTTCTTTCAGGTCACCCCTGGGTTGGTAACCTCTTGGTAACCTTGCTTGTTGCCCAATCCCAGCTCGAAGACCACGCAGTACCCGAGCCGGTGGAACATCAGTTCGATCATCACGTTGGTGAGCCAGTGGATGATCACGGCCAGCAGGATGCCCTGGGTGGCGGTCACCAGATAGGCGAACATCATGCTGCTGAAGAAGGGAAAAGCGAAAGCAGCAAAGAAAGGCATCAGGGGTCCGGTCTGGCCTTTCAGCACCGATTGGACCGGCACGTAGTGGATCACAGCAAACAGCAGGGCTTGCGGAACCGCCATCCAGTACCAGGGCACCTCTGGGAACAGGGCCATCGGCAAAGCAAACATCAGGCCCCTGAAAAAGGCCTCTTCGTTGATGATGCGACAAAGCTGGGTCAGGATTTTGTCCAGCATGGGACGGCCATCCAGAGGTTGCCTTTTGACCGGGCTGTGCAGGATCAGCAGGGTGGAAGCCAGAAAGAAAGGAACATACACGGCCATCAGGGGCCAGAGGTGGGCTGTGGGCACGTAATTCCAGTAGGCCACAGGCATCAGGAATGCGAAGAGGGCTGCGGTGATGTGGTTCAGTTCCACTTCTTTGACTTTGACAGAGAGGAAGCTGTACACCAGCACCAGGATGGGAATGCTGACCATCACGCATTTGGTGATCATCTGTTCGTGTGGGGTCATGCGCCTCCTTGGCAAAAGCAGGGTGGGTTTGATCCCACCCTGCCTGAATAGGTTTGATTGGTTTTCAGTTGAGGGTGACAGACCAGCTGCCACTGGTGTAAGAGATGCTGATGATGCCGAGGTTGCCTTTGAC